>CAZQKJ010000061.1:0-13294 GCA_964593315.1 uncultured Granulosicoccaceae bacterium | reverse complement strand
CGAGTTCATCGAGTTCATCGAGTTCATCGAGTTCATCGAGTTCATCGAGTTCATCGAGTTCATCCGATGTTGTGTCACCGTCTTTGCCGATTCGTTTCCGGGTCGCTCTGTCGTACACCTGCGTTCGACGCCAACCGACGTAGCGGTCCTTAACGAACCGGTAGGGATCGAGTGCACCGGAGTCCAGAATAGAGGAGGCGGCCAACAGGTTTGCCCGAGCGTTAACGACGTTGACTACCACCAACGTGCCGCGTGCGTTGTTGTTAAGGTTAAGCGTATTCAGCGGCTCGATCTGACTGTCGGCTACCAGTCCGACAGTACTGCGCAAGGTTTGAGGTCCGAAAAAAGGCAGTACGATAAACGGACCTTCAGGAACGCCCCAGACGCCTAAGGTTTGTCCGAAATCTTCATAGTGCTTGTCAAAGTCCAGAGAGGTGGCGACATCGACTATCCCACCCAGTCCGAGAGTGGTATTGACTAATACTCTGCCCGTATCTGATAGCCCTTGTTTAAATTTGCCCTGCAGCAGTCCGTTCGCGGCTGTTGAAACATCACCCAGATTACCGAAGAAATTATTGACTCCGATTCTCACTATAGAAGGAGTGACTTTTCTGTATCCAGTTGCCACCGGCTTCAGGGCGAAACGATCTATCTTGTCGTTAAAGGAGAAAATCGCACGATTGACGGGTTCAATCGGGTCACTGATGGGGTGAGTGGGTGCGGTTGTCGCGCAGGCACTGGTGAGCGCCAGTAGAAATACCGCACATAGTCGTCGCATGAATCGCCAATGGTAAAGCCCGTCTTTCATAATCTGCGGTGATTTACGCTTAAGTAAAATGTGCCCGGGTGAGTGAACACATCGCCCGGAGAGGATGTCCTTTCGCTCAGTGTACCTTTGCTGTTGGTCTATTGCCAAACTGCAGCTCTAGTGTGGTGTAACAAGCGAATTGAGTCACCACGGCTCAGCAAACCGAACTGCTTTACGCTGGTTGACTATTGACGGTAAGTCTTTCCCGATATTGTTTGCTAAGTGTCTGATGCGCTTTGATATACCGATCTGTCGGGGGCTCGGCAATGACTCAGCACCTGCATTGCTGAGCTATTAAAGAGGGCCAAAATCTGCGACAAGCTCGCATTGATTAACCCATTCGGCATCTGTGACAGATTAGTCCTGCAAAGTGCCTGCAGCAGGGTCATTAAACTGTGGCAAGGTCTGAACGGGTTCTGACTAAGTAAACTATTGATTAAGCTGTTGTTTGGTCATTTCTGGCATGATTGCACCAATTGCCGCCGTTGATGTCTTAGTGGGGCTGAAGTGTGATGTTGCTCCGTCAATTTTCGCATTTTCGGTGGATAGAATCAGCGGTGCTGGGTATCCTAAAGGCTGGACGGCAGCTCCAATCCAGTGTTTGCCACCGTGCGAGCCTGGCGATGTAGAAGCAATTAAAAGGAATAGAATGAAATATTTACGTGTACTTGTGATGGCACTGGCGCTAACACCGGTAGCGGCACTGGCGCATCCTGCTGAGGATTTGATTCGGCAGATAACTTCGGATCTGATCTCGGCGCTGAAAAGCCCTCAGGCAAAATCCGACGAGAGTTTTGTGCGCGGCAAACTTAATTCAGACGTGCTGCCACACATCGATTTCTCGACCATGACCAAAATCACACTGGGCGCAAAGCAGTGGAAGGCATCAACGCCTGAGCAGCGCGAACAGATTGTAGATGAGTTCCGCATACTCTTACTTAACACGTATACAGCAGCTCTTGATCAGTATTCAGGACAGGAGCTTGAGATATTGCCGCACACCCCGGGTGACAACGACGATAAAATCGCGCTGATCAAAACCGTATTTGATGATGCGAATGTAAAGATCCCGGTCGACTACAAATTGCGCACAACCAAAGCTGATCGTAATACCTGGAAGGTGTATGACATTGAGGTCGAGAACGTCAGTCTGGTGAAAAGCTATCAAGCCGAGTTCTCCAGTCAGATTAAGAAATCCGGAGTGGACGGATTGATCAATACCTTGCGCAAGAAGAACGCAAGCTAAATCCCGGACGGGTAGTTCTATGCAGGGTGGCGAGCATTTCTCCGCCAGTCCCTTTTCCGGTCTCTTCAGGTAGTCTCTTCAGGCAGTCTCCTGGCATTCCTCCTTCCTGTTTACCCGTCCCGGTGAAATGCCCCGGTGGTGTGGGTTTAACGGGCTGTTTCCGTTATCATTAGCGTTTCTGGCTTTGTGACCGGTGCGATGTATGGTCGCCCAGGGCCGGGTTAAGCGACAATCAATCATTTAATCAGCAGTCTGATCGCTGGCTAACTTTGTGGCCGCAGGCCAACACTCCTCTCCGGGCTCTTCTTGAACAATGGATAAACTGATCATTGGCGGCGGAAACGCGCTCAACGGTTCGGTGCGTATTTCAGGTGCTAAAAACGCCGTGTTGCCAATTCTGGTAGCCACTCTGCTATGCGACGATACGGTAAGCCTTGAAAATGTGCCGCATCTAAACGACGTGACCACGACCATGACACTGCTTGGCAGGATGGGTGTGCGACTGACGCTGGATGAAAACATGACCATCAACGCAGATGCGTCCGGAGTGAATAACTACGAGGCGGAGTACGAGCTGGTAAAAACCATGCGCGCCTCTATTTTAGTGCTCGGTCCGCTGCTGTCCCGCTTTGGAGAGGCAGTGGTATCACTCCCCGGAGGTTGTGCGATCGGTGCGCGCCCTGTGGATCTGCATATCAATGGCCTGCGTGCCATGGGTGCTGAAATTGTGCTTGAGGCAGGCAACATCAAAGCAAAGTGCAAGAAGCTAAAAGGGGCGACGATACATTTCGATACCGTGACTGTGACGGGTACGGAGAATCTGTTGATGGCAGCGACGCTGGCTGAAGGTACGACTGTGCTTGAAAACGCAGCACGTGAACCTGAAGTCGTCGATCTTGCGAATTTCCTGATTGGCATGGGGGCGGACATCAAAGGCGCTGGTACGGATACCATAACCATTAATGGTGTAGAACGTTTGACCGGCTGTCACTATCGGGTGGTGCCGGATCGCATTGAGACGGGCACCTTTTTGGTTGCAGCACTGGTCAGTGGAGGGAGCTTGACGGTTAAGGACGCACAGCCGGATACACTAGATTCTGTACTTCACAAACTTGATGAAGCCGGTGCTGATCTTTCGATCGATGGCGACAGCATTTCAATCAGTTGTCGTTATGAAAAACCTCGTGCGGTAGATATTCGAACCGCGCCGTATCCGGCCTTTCCCACTGATATGCAAGCGCAGTTTACGCTCCTCAACTCCGTAGCTGAAGGCGCAGCCACAATAACCGAGACCATTTTTGAAAACCGGTTTATGCATGTACAGGAGCTGCAGCGTATGGGTGCTGATCTGACTGTCAACGGCAATACAGTGTTTTCACGCGGGGTTAAGAAGCTCACCGGTGCGCCGGTCATGGCAACTGACTTACGCGCCTCGGCCAGTCTGGTCATTGCCGGTCTGATTGCTGATGGTGAAACCCATTTACAGCGTGTTTATCACATTGACCGTGGGTACGAGCGTATCGAAGATAAATTCAATGCACTCGGTGCCAATATACAACGCGTCAGTGCTTAAATAGCTATGGGTTTATTGTGAATAAAGCACCGATGATGATTAAACTGACTCATCAATGGATTCAGAGATGAGTCACGAGATTGCAATCGCACTGACCAAAGGGCGGATTCTCAAGGACACGCTGCCACTACTGGCATCTGTCGGGATAGAGCCGCTTGAGAATGCAGAAACTACCCGCAAGCTTCAGATTGAGACGAATGTTCCTGGTACCCGTCTACTGTTGGTGCGAGCTTCCGATGTGCCAGCTTACGTAGAGTACGGCGGCGCGGATATGGGGGTGACCGGGAAGGATGTTCTGCTCGAACATTCAGGGCGCGGCATCTACGAGCCGGTAGACCTTGGCATCGGTGTTTGTAAACTGGTTGTGGCCGGCAAGCGCGGTGTGTCTATGGATGGCCCGGGTATTCTGCGGATCGCGACGAAATACCCTGAAGTGACACGGCGTTATTTTGATCGCCGTGGTCAACAGGTTGAAATAATAAAGCTCTACGGATCAATGGAACTTGCGCCACTCGTGGGTATGGCTGATCTGATTGTCGATATTATGGAGACTGGCGCGACGCTGTCTGCCAATGATCTGGAAGTCATAGAGTCTATATGTGATATTAGCTCTCGGTTGATCGTCAACAAAGCGTCGATGAAAATGAAACATGAACAGATTCACCAGCTGATTAACGGAATGCCCGGTAGCGCATTGTAGACTTGCGGATAAGGGTGCCCACATGGCCACTGTGCAGGTAAAAACAGCAGCTGCGCACGGCGCAGGTAAAGACAGCAGCGGAAACAAAAAGTACATGAACAAGCAAACCTCACACGACACCGACGATCTGCGTATTAAAGAACTGAAGGAGTTAGTGTCACCGGCAAGTCTGATTGAAGAGCTGCCTGTTACCCCAGAAATATCTCATACCGTGCATCAGGCGCGGCAAGGCATACACGACATTCTGCACGGCATTGATGATCGACTGGTCGTGGTGTGTGGCCCGTGCTCGATACACGATCCGGAAGCGGGAGTGGAGTATGCCAAGAAGCTTGCGGCTATCGCACCGTCTCTGGCTTCAGAGTTACTGGTAGTGATGCGTGTATATTTTGAAAAGCCGCGTACCACAGTGGGTTGGAAAGGTCTTATCAATGACCCGGGTCTGGACGATAGTTTCCATATCAATCGCGGTTTAAAAACCGCACGCGAACTGCTGCGAAATATCAATCAGCTGGGTATACCGGCAGGTAGTGAGTTCCTCGATCTGATCAGTCCGCAGTATATTGCCGATCTGGTGGGCTGGGGTGCTATTGGTGCACGTACAACGGAAAGTCAGGCACATAGAGAACTGGCATCGGGTATATCAGCACCAGTGGGTTTTAAAAACGGCACGGGTGGCAGTGTGCAGATTGCGGTTGACGCAATTTGTTCCTCAAGCCGACCGCATCATTTTTTATCAGTCACCAAAGAAGGTGGTTCTGCAATTTTTGCAACCACTGGCAATGAAGATTGTCACTTGATTTTACGTGGTGGGCCACACACAAACTATGACGCTGCAAGTATGGATGATGCATCTGCCATGATGGAGAAGGCTGGCGTCCGCCCCAATGTCATGATTGATTGCAGTCACGCCAACTGTCGCAAGATTTTCAAACGCCAGCGCTATGTATGCAGAGATATCTGTAGTCAGCTGGATGATGGTGACTTACGCATTATGGGTGTGATGATTGAAAGTAATCTGGTCGAAGGGCGGCAGGATTACAAGCCTGATGTTGAATTAACCAAAGGTCAAAGCATTACTGATCCGTGCATTGGTTGGGAAGACACGGTAGAGATGCTGCATGAGCTTGCGCAGTCGGTTAAAAATCGCAGGCAGAACAAGGGTACATCGTAAGTGAAGGGAATCACCAGGCTTGCTACAAGCCAGGCGGATTTTAATGATCAGCTGCAGCGGCTACTGAGCTGGGAATCGGTATCAGATAAGTCCGTCAATGAGACGGTTGATCAGATCATTGATGATGTTCGTGCGAATGGTGATAGCGCGCTGGTAAAGTACACTTGCGAGTTTGATCGTCGAACAGTTAATCATGCAGCAGAGCTTGAGCTAAGTCAGGCACGGCTCGATAAGGCGCTGGATACTATTTCCGCAGATGTAGCAGAAGCATTGCAAACAGCGGCGGCTCGCATAGAGAATTTTCATAGGCGTCAGTTGTCAGAGTCATGGCAGTACCGTGATGATGACGGCACCTTACTCGGTCAGCGCATCACCCCCCTTGATCGTGCCGGTCTGTATGTGCCCGGTGGCAAGGCCGCTTATCCTTCATCGGTTTTAATGAATGCTATTCCGGCCAAGGTCGCCGGTGTTTCCGAGTTGATCATGGTGGTGCCAGCACCGGATGGTGACCTCGATAACACAGTACTGGCGGCGGCGAGTGTTGCAGGTGTCGATCGGGTGTTTACTATTGGTGGCGCGCAGGCGGTTGCGGCACTGGCTTATGGCACTGAGTCGGTTCCTTCGGTAGACAAGATTGTGGGGCCGGGCAATATCTATGTGGCAACGGCCAAGCGCGCTGTGTTCGGCAAAGTCGGTATCGATATGATTGCAGGGCCATCTGAAATTTGTATTGTGTGCGATGGCCACACCAATGCCGAATGGATTGCGGCTGATCTGTTTTCGCAGGCGGAGCATGATGAGCAGGCGCAGGCCATCCTGATTAGCGACAAAAGGCAGTACCTTGATGAGGTCTCAGAGGCCATGGATGCATTGCTAGGCAGAATGCCAAGGTCTGAAATCATTCACGAGTCACTGAGTAATCGCGGCTGCTTCATAGAAGTAGCCAGCCTGTCTGAGGCCTGTGACATCGTGAATACTATCGCACCTGAGCATCTGGAATTATCAGTTGAAGATCCCGAAGCTCTGCTTGCGGATATCCGCCACGCTGGTGCCATTTTTATGGGGCGCTACACCGCAGAGGCACTGGGCGACTATTGCGCTGGTCCCAATCATGTTCTGCCGACATCCGGCACAGCCAGATTTTCCAGCCCGCTGGGTGTGTACGATTTTCAGAAGCGCAGCAGTACTATCAGTTGCACCCGACCTGGCGCAGAATTGCTGGGCCAGACTGCAGCAGTGCTGGCTCGTTCTGAAGGGCTCGAGGCACACGCCGTCTCTGCCGAAGCCAGGTTTGTGACTAATTATCCTGGTGATCAATCGGTCGAATAGGGTAGCAACCCTTCAATATACTGACGTGCCGGTCCTCTGCCGGTGCGAACTCTCTATACACTTCCCATAACGTCATAGGCGTTCGCGATGTCAAAAATTCGACAGCAGAGTCATCAGGACGACAGGAAATTCTTCAGAAACCCGGCCGATAGACCTGTGCGTGGAATAGTTATTGGATGGGTGCAGGCGGTCGTGCGCTTGCGTGACGAGGATTGCTCAAACTCAAGCCTTTGTTTTGTCCCTGTTTGACTGTCATTGCGGCACGGCTTTTTGCCACTGCGGTGCCCGTGTGTATCGTGAGCATTTGTAACCACATGTGATATAATTTGGTGTTTGCCGCAGGCAGGCCAAGCGGGCCGATTTCGTTCGCGCAGTGATTGCCCAGACACGGAATCAGGACTTGTCACCTGCAGAGCACTGATAAAATTTTTGTTCGGAGACATCAGACATGCGTCTTCGAGCCAGTACCAGTTTCTAATACTTTATTTGGAGCATCTTATGGCAACAGAATATGTTGCTTCCGGCGGGGGCAGTGCCCCTGCAGTGGATAAGAAAAGACGCAGATTGCTAACCACCGGTATCGGTGTAGTCGGTGCAGCAGGTGCAGTCGCCATGGCGATTCCGTTTGTATCCTCTATGTCACCGAGCGCAAGGGCCAAGGCTGCCGGCGCGCCGGTTGAGGTGGATATCTCGAAGCTTGAGCCAGGCCAGCGGGTCATCGTGGAATGGCGAGGCAAGCCAGTATGGGTGTTGCGCCGCACAGAGGCATTGCTCGAAAGTCTTAACACCGTGGCAGACGCAGTAAGCGATCCCGAGTCAGACAAATCCGATCAGCCTGATTACGCGAAGAATGGACCGCGTTCAATCGAGCCAGAGGTATTGATTGTGGTTGGAATTTGTACCCACCTTGGCTGTTCACCCACTTTCCGCCCGGATGTTGCGGCAGCAGATCTGGGTGCCGACTGGTTAGGAGGGTTTTTCTGCCCCTGCCATGGCTCCAAGTTTGATATCGCGGGCAGGGTGTACAAAGGTATGCCTGCACCACTAAATCTTGAGGTGCCGCCGCATTACTACATCACCGATACGCGGATCCTTGTGGGCGAAGACGGAGGTCAGGCCTGATGAGTAAAGTAACCGATACCATGGCGTGGATCGATGAGCGGATTCCACTGACCGCCACATGGGACAAGCACGTCGGCAAGTACTACGCGCCGAAAAACTTCAACTTCTGGTACTACTTCGGATCACTCGCCCTGCTGGTGTTAGTGATTCAGATCGTTACCGGTATTTTCCTGACCATGAACTACAAGCCTGACGGTGATCTCGCCTTTAAGTCGGTCGAGTACATCATGCGTGATGTTAACTGGGGTTGGTTGATTCGCTACATGCATTCAACCGGTGCCTCCATGTTCTTTGTGGTGGTTTATCTACACATGATGCGTGGCATCATGTACGGCTCTTATAAGAAGCCTCGCGAGCTATTGTGGATCTTCGGTATGTTGATTTACCTCGTGTTGATGGCTGAAGCCTTTATGGGTTATCTGTTGCCATGGGGCCAGATGTCTTACTGGGGTGCGCAAGTTATTATCTCATTGTTTGGTGCGATCCCGATTGTCGGTGATGCGATCACCTTGTGGCTGCGTGGTGATTACGTTGTCTCTGATGCAACGCTGAATCGTTTCTTCGCACTACACGTGATTGCTATGCCTCTGGTATTGGTAGGACTGGTATTTGTGCACATTATTGCTTTGCACGAAGTCGGCTCGAACAACCCGGACGGCAACGACATCAAAAAGCTCAAAGGGGCAGATGGCACCCCAGTTGATGGCATCCCTTTCCATCCGTACTACACGGTAAAAGACATGATCGGGGTTGCAGTATTTCTGATTATCTTCTTTGCGATCGTATTCTTTGCACCGGAAATGGGTGGCTACTTCCTCGAGCACGCGAACTTTGTACCTGCAGATCCGCTGAAGACACCGGAACATATTGCACCGGTTTGGTACTTCACACCGTACTACGCGATTCTGCGCGCGATGCCTTTCAAATTGCTTGGGGTAATTGCAATGTTTGCGGCAATCGCTGTGCTGTTTTTCCTGCCGTGGATTGATCGCAACCCGGTCCGATCTATTCGCTACCGCTCAATGCAGTACAAGATCATCCTTTTTGCATTCATCGCTGCCTTTGTGATTCTTGGGTACTATGGATTGCAACCAGTTACTACTGCAGGCACATGGATCTCACGAATTTGCTCCGGCATCTACTTTGGCTTTTTCATCGCGTTGTTTTTTGTTAGTAAAAATGAAAAAACCAAGCCGGTACCTGAGCGGGTGACCTACTGATGAAAATTACTTTGAAAACTCTTTCTGGTTATATCTTGCCAGCAGGCAGTCTAATCGGTACTGCAGCGCTTGCAGTGATGCTGACAGCGTTGCCGCAAAACGCAATCAGTGCCGGTGGCGGCGCTGAGCTTGAGGACTTCACCCCGGTCCGTACCGACCGTGCCCTGCAGCGCGGTGCACGTACCTTCGTGAACTACTGCCAGGGTTGTCACACGGCAGACTACCAGCGTTACTCGCGTCTTGCTGAAGATATCGGACTCTCAGACAAAGATATGTCTGAAAACATGATCTTTACCACCGACGCTGAAGGAGAGCCCACCAGTGTCGGGTCTTTGATGACCAGCAATATGTCCAGCACCTACGCTAAGGCGGCTTTTGGTGTTGTACCTCCTAATCTGGCTCTGGTTTCACGTTCGCGTGGTGTAGACTGGCTCTACACCTACATGAAGTCCTTTTATCTGGATGATTCGCGTCCGATGGGTGCCAACAATACCGTGTACCCGAATGTCGGTATGCCACACGTTCTGGCTGATCTCCAGGGTTGGCAAATACCTGCGCATCACGAAGACGATGGCGATGGTCATTCAGAGCAAGCCAAATTCGATCTGGTGACGCCGGGCAAACTTTCTGTAGAGGAATACGACTCAACTATCTCTGATCTGGTAAGCTTCCTCGATTATTTGGGCGACCCCAATCGAGAAGCGCGGCATTCCCTGGGAATCAAGGTGATGCTGTTTCTGTTCCTGTTCCTTGTATTGGCGGTCCTCCTGAAGAAAGAGTACTGGAAAGACATCCCGCACAACTAGCGGGCTATTGTTCTGAAGTCAGTGATTTTTTCAGGATTTTCCGACACACAAGAGTGGAGATAACGTGACAGCGCCAGTGACACGCCGGTCAGTAATGACTTTGTATTCAGATCCGAGTTCAATACACAGTCATCGTGTACGTATTGTCTTGTTTGAAAAAGATATTACGGTTGAAATTGAAGACGTAGACCCGGACAACAAGCCTGACGATTTGCTGCACTTGAATCCGTACAACACGGTGCCGACTCTGGTCGACCGCGATCTGGTTTTGTACGATTCTCGGGTGGTGTCGGAGTACCTTGATGAGAGGTTCCCACACCCACCGCTGATGCCGGTTGATCCGGTATCGCGGGCACGTTCGCGTCTGGCCTTGTATCGGATTGAGAAAGACTGGTACGAACTGCTGCCAATCATAGAGGGGTCGGACTCCAAAAAGGCTGATGCCGCACGCGAGACCCTGCGGGATTCCCTGATCGAGTCTGCCAGTGTGTTCGAACTGAAGCCGTTTTTCCTCAGTGAAGAGTACTCGCTGGTAGACGCCACAGTCGCGCCAATGTTGTGGAGGCTTAACCATTACGGGATCGAATTACCCGCTAAAGCCTCAGCTGTCACGAAATATGCAAAGCGTTTGTTTGACCGTGAAGGATTCCAGCTGAGTCTCACGGAAAGCGAGCGAGAGATGCGGTAAGTACGTGACATCCAAAGACGACAACAATACGATCAGCATGACCTCGAGTCAGCCCTATCTCATCAGAGCGATCCATGAGTGGGTTGTTGACAATGATCTGACGCCTTACCTGATGGTAGACGGTACCATGCGGGGAACCATCGTGCCGGAAGAGCACCTCGACGAGCTAGGGCGTATTATTCTCAATATCAGCTCAACCGCTACCAGCGGCTTATTGATGACCAACGATGAGATCACTTTCAGTGCTCGCTTCAGTGGGCAGTCTATGTCAATAGTGGTGCCAACTTACAGTGTGCGAGCCATCTACGCGCGCGAGAACGGCCAGGGCATGATTTTCGATGAAGGTAAAGAGCCCACCGACAGTGAGCAAGGTGCCAAGCGACGTGCCACGCTTGAGGCAGTTGCCACTGGTGTTAAGGCAGATGCGAAGTCCGATATAAAAGACGTTTCAATTGACGCGGCGACAGGTGATTCAAAACCATCTGCACCGGCTGATGGTGCATCTAAAGATCAATCCGATACCAAGTCCTCAGGCAAGCAATCGGATACCAGGAAGGGCAAGAAAGGTTCACACCTTAAAGTCATAAAGTAGGACTTTTAAAACGGACCTCGCAATTCATTGAAGTTCCAGTCTGTATTGGCCTGGCGGCTATACCTGACTATCAAACGCACTCTTGATCCAATTGGTATTATCCTTACTGATTGCCACTACATCGAAGCGGCACCATCGATCAGTTTGATTGGTTTTCTGCAGGTAGTGTGAAGCTGTCAGTGAAATCCGCCTTTGTTTTTCGGGCGTTACACTCACCGCGGCTCCGCCATAGTGCGTGCTGCGGCGAAAGCGCACTTCTACAAATACCAGTGTATTGCCTTCCATCATGATCAGATCAATCTCACCGAAGCGTGAGTGGAAGTTTTTGGTCACCAGTTTTAAACCACGGGATACTAAATACTGGCAGGCAATCTCCTCGTTGAGATTGCCGCGTTCGATAGTTTTCATACAACACCTGTTACAGCTACAGCGAAAGACTCATCATGTTACGCCGGGTTCCATTTACCCGATACTTCCGGGGTGCCTCTGATCAACTCATTAGTGTGTTCATTGCCTGACTTATAGCTCGCCTTCTACGGGTGGCAGGGTGGCCTCTACTGGCAACGCGTCTGAAATTTTAACTGGAATGCCCTCCTGAAACTCAGCCCATTGCAAACGTCTTTTGATTCTATTGCCCTCAGCGAGTGACAGGCCTCCGGTTTTACCGTCCAGTGAAAATGCTGGATCAAGGCGCAGATTATCCAGTTGTCTGTGCAGCGAGTAGGCATCGATTCCAAGAGCAACCAGTTTCTGGATGCTGTCCTGGTGAGTTTGATTGATGGTTAAATACAAACCCGAGTTATTGCCTGCATCGGTGAGCGTCCAGGGAATGTCGTTGTACTGAATGCCGGTCAGATCGCCATCTCTGTCGGCGTCAGGTTCACCGTTAAAAATATGCGAGGTACTGATAAGCGGTAATTTACCTGCGCGATGAAACTGCAATTGTGGCCGTAGTAACAGTGCCTGTTCCGAGTCTACCGCGATAAAAATGACATCTATATCGCCGCGTACGGCTGGTTCAAACTCAATGCTCGACTCAAGTAAGCTCTCGAGTCGGCGCTTGCGAGAGTAGCTTGAATTAATATCAAGTATTTTAGTGAGCTGCTGAGAGTAATCGTAGCTCTCTGCTTCAATGAGTTCTGATGCCAGCACACTGCCGCCGGACTCGATGAATTGTTGCTCGAATGCACTTGCAAGCCTCTGACTGATCGGGGTATCGGCGGCTATCACTATTGCTCGCTGGTAGTCTTGTGCTATCGCATAGTGCGCTACATCGCGTGCTTCATCTTCGGGTAACAGACCGAATTGGAATAGGTTGGCATGACCTGGCAAGTCTTCACCGACGTAGTTCAATGACAGCGTTGGTACACTGATGCGATTGCTTGCTGTGAGGTTAATTACCGCTGATTTATCCAATGGTCCTATAACCATTGATGCGCCTTCAGCAGTGGCGCGATCGTATTGTTGAATCGCAGTACTTGTATCGCTTGCGGTATCGTACAAGCGGATGTTGCCGGAGCCGTTGTCTTCAAAACGCGCTGCAATGAAACCGGTTTTAATGGCGTCACCAATCTCACTGAAGCGCCCGGTCAGTGGTAAAAGTAGTGCAACGTTATCAGTCACAATAGATGGTAGTTGCGTATCAGGAGACAGTGCAGCAAATTGGATGGATGCAGCCGGATGATTGGGATAGCGGACTCTCCAGGTATTGGTCCGTTGTGCGAATGCCTCGGGTGTCATGGTATTTTGGCGACGTACCAGTGCTGAATACTCCAGCCAGCCGCGATACACGGCACCACCCGGTGCGCGCGCCATGGTTCGCAGCGTAGTCAGGTCCAGCGCTGCAAGCATGGTGGCAATGCGTGTGCTGTTAGATTCAATGGCTTTAGGTGAATTCAGATTGCTCTCGAGTAGTATTCTTGCCTTTAAAGCCATCTCGGGTTGGTTGAGGGCCTGGTAGCTGCGTGATTGCAATTCCAGTGCGCGCACTCGCTGAATGCGATCTGTGATGCTGCGAGTCGGCGGTATTTGTTGCA
>CAZQKJ010000060.1:5610-13307 GCA_964593315.1 uncultured Granulosicoccaceae bacterium | reverse complement strand
GATTATTATTTTGAGATTGTGGCCGCTTCTATCACCCCATTATATACAAGGTGCTGCGATCCTACGCTTGTGCTCAATTAAGAATCGGACAGCCCGTCTCATCTGGTTTACTGCACGAAGCTCTCCAACAGATACGCAAAACGTGCAGGCTATACTGCTCTTCTAGTACAGATTGGCGTAAAAACAGGCGAATCTTTGCCGAAAGACACGTTTATAAGACACCCGCGCTGGCAGGATCGTTATATCTCGAGCGATGACAGGTTTATGACAAGATAGAATCAGGCGACGAGTTGGTTCAATTCAAAGATAGGTAACAGGATCGCCAGCACGATCAGCATTACCATTCCGGCCATAATCAAAATAATGACGGGCTCGAGCAGTGCCAAAAATACTGCCAGAATCGAATTAAGTTCGCGCTCCTGGTGGGTTGCTGCTTTCTCAAGCATGGTCTCCAGCCTGCCGGATGCTTCACCACTGCCGATCAAATGCAGCATCATGGGCGGAAAGAATCCGGTGCGTTCCAGTGAGCGGCTCAGGCCACCCCCCTCTCTGACTCTGGTGGCCGCCTGCTTTACCGCATTGCGCATCGGCCGGTTGGTGAGCACCTGCGAAGCGATGCCGAGCGCATCCAGTACTGGCACGCCACTGGCGGCCAGAATACTGAGGGTGCGAGCAAACTGTGATGCGTTTGAGCCGCGTATGAGTTTTGACAGTAACGGGATTCTTAACATGAAGGCATGTACCTTAGTTTTGAATGCTTCGTTTTGCAGCAGTTGTCTCCAGGCTAAAAACAACCCAACAGCAACAATCAAAACCAGTAATCCCCAGTTCTGTATAAACTCACTCAGGGAAATCATGATACGTGTTAGCAGCGGTAGTTCCTGGTCCATGCTATCGAAAACCTGTACTACCTTCGGTACCACATAAGCCAGTAAAAAAGTCACAATCCCGACGGCGATAAAAACCAGACCGACCGGATAGTAAAGTGCTTTACTGATGATCTGTTTGGTTGATTGCTTGTCTTCCGTGTAGTCCGCCAGTCGTTCCAGTACGGAGTCCAGGTGGCCGGACTGTTCACCGGCTGCCACGGTGGCTTTAAAAATTTCAGGAAACACCTTAGGGTATTCACCGAGTGCACTGGCCAGAGTCTTACCTTCAAGCACCCGCCCTCTGACGGACAGCATCAGCGACTTTATTTTTGGTTTTTCAGTTTGTTTTGAAACGGCACCGAGGGCTTCTTCGATCGGTGTGCCGGATGAGGCGAGGGTTGCGATCTGACGTGTGATCAAAGCCAGGTCGTTGTTACTGATGCCACCGCGAAAGGTACCAGTGGATTTGGTTTTGCTGGATTTAGAGCTGCTCTCAACAACATCGATGGGTGTCAGGTTTTGATCGCGCAGTTGTTGTCTTATCTGGCGCGGGTTATCACCTTCCAGAACGCCTTTCTTTTCATTGCCTGACGCATCTAGTGCAACGTATTCAAATGCAGGCATTACATTTCTCTTGTGACGCGTAACACTTCTTCAAGGGAAGTGGTGCCATTGAGTACCAATCGCCGGCCGTCTTCACCGATACCGGAATACTTTGAGCGGGCGTAGGTTTCTATTTCGTGTTCGGCGGCACCATCGTGAATCATATTGCGAATGGCTTCATCAACAACATCTACTTCATAGATGCCCGTGCGTCCGGTATAGCCCACGTGATTGCAAGCATTGCAACCATGAGGAATGAAAATACTGCGGCTGTCGTGTTCATCAAGATTGAGTTGCTCACGCTCAGCGACGCTTGGTACATGTTCTTTTTTACACTCGTCGCACAACACCCGTACCAGCCGCTGTGCAACCAGTCCGATCAAGCTGGATGAAAGTAGAAAAGGTTCTACCCCCATGTCGCGTAAGCGGGTAATTGAACCAATCGCTGTATTGGTGTGCAGGGTGGAGAGCACCAGGTGACCGGTTAAACTTGCTTGTACTGCAATTTCTGCAGTTTCCAGATCTCGAATCTCACCGACCATAACGATGTCCGGATCTTGTCGGAGAATAGCGCGCAGGCCGCGCGCAAAAGTGAGATCGACTTTGGTGTTAACCTGCGTCTGGCCTATGCCGTCGAGGAAGTATTCGATTGGGTCTTCAACTGACAAAATGGTATTGCGACTGTTATTTAGTTTTGTCATCGCAGCGTAAAGGCTGGTGGTTTTACCGGATCCGGTGGGACCTGTGACCAGCACAATGCCGTGCGGCATTTTAAGTACGCTCTGCAACAGTTCTCTGGATTCGTCCGACATCCCCAGATTTTCCAGATCAAGGCGCCCAGCCTGTTTATCGAGGAGTCGCATCACCACGCGCTCACCGTGCCCGGAGGGGAGGGTAGAAACACGCACGTCTACCGGTCGACCTGCCAGACGAAGTGCTATTCGTCCATCCTGCGGCAGGCGCTTTTCAGCGATATCGAGTTTGGCCATGACTTTAATTCGCGAGATAACCTGTGCCGCGGCCTGTTGCGGTGGGTCGAGTAGCTTATTCATGACACCGTCTACGCGGTAGCGAACCGACAGTCGATGTTCAAACGGTTCGATGTGTACGTCGGATGCGCCTTTGCGGATCGCTTCGGTCAGCATCGCGTTGATCAGTCTGATAATCGGGGCATCATCCTGCGATTCCATCAGATCTTCGGGCTCCAGTGAGCCTGCAATCAGATCGAGATCCAGCTCATCACCGAAGTCATCCATGACTGTCATCGCGTCGCTGGTGTTGCCTTCATAGTTGCGAGTCAGCAAGAGGTCGAATTCGTCTTCGTCCACCTTATGCAGCACGATTCGCTGGCCGGCGATCCGTCGGGCCTCCAGCAATGCCGAGTTGGTAACGCCCGGACGATGTACCAGAGTCGCCTGATCCTGGTTAGTTTTGTCAATTAGCACGCCGTGTCGCTTGGCGAAACTGTAGGGCAGGCTGACAGCTGCAGGGGCATTGAGGCCGTGATCTTCCTGCTCCTCGGAGCCCGGTAATCCGTCATCTGCCGCATGGGTATCGCCATTCAGCAGTGTGTCATCAAATTCAGAAGTCATTACGTCAGATTAACTCCGTACAATATCGGTTGTTTTGCCATACAGACAAGAGCCCCTGACAGGGACTCTATTTTCTTATGGTATTCCATTTGAGGCGCCGGAACTGATTAGTTCGATTGAATGTAATCACCCGTGGATTCTTACATTTACCGATGTAGCCTGCACCTAACCGGATGTTGACTGTACAGGCGTAAGCACGTCATACCAGCGAGGATGAAAAGATCCTCGCTTCGTTAATCTGCAGTTCAGTATCGCGGTGAGGAATCCAGAGGCAGAGCAGTGTCCGTTGCGTCATCATCACCGTTAACATTGATCGACAAAATCACAACTTCCGGTCTGCTGTCGGCCAGATCATCTTGCGATCTATCAACAATTTCACTGTCGACATTATCCACGTAGGGATCTGCAGGCAACTTTGTGGCCAAGGCTTCAGCTTTCGCATCACTGTCTGATTGAATTTCGTCGTAACCGGTAGACTCGTCTTCTGCCAGTGCGTCAGAGTCACCATTCGCCAGTGAGTCAGTGATGACATCGTCAGATGATTTACTCCCGATAGGCTTGGCACCAGGAATAATCAGACGTCCGCTGCTCGCGGGAATTTCTGCCACCTGCGGCGCTACCTGTGCCTCGGCCTGTACTTCAACCTGATCTTCTTCTGGAGTAACAATGTTATCGGTCGGAACTTCGGCAGTGGTTGGAGCCTCGATCACTTCAGTCTGAGTATCTGGCAGATCAGTGGTTAGCAGCTCGGATAGCTCCGTCGATAACTCAGCCGGAAGCTGTGGCGGACGCTCTGGAAGCGTTGCAGCAATCAATGCCGCCGCCGCTTGATCGTCATCCTGATCATCAACCACGTTATAAGTTTTGAGCGTGGTTGGTTTCTGTGCTGGAGTGTCCTTAGAGGGAGTGAGGTCAATGACGTCACTCGCGGCTGAGTCTTCATTAGTGAGTGCATTAGCCAGTGCTTCATTGTGGCTGGCAATAGACGCCTCAATTGATGACGCGCTGGTTGTGATAACTGTATTACCCACACCTCTAAGAATTGAACCATCTGCGGTAGATGCAACGGGCAGTGGTTCAGAAACAGTCGCAACGGGTTCTATAGCTGCCGGTACTGGTGGAGCTGGTGTAACAACAGGAGCAGCTGGAGCAACCGGAGCAGTGGGTTCTAGCTGGGTTTGTGGTTGTATTTCAGTATCAACATTGCGCCCGTTAAAGTAGAGCCGCAACTCTGGCAGGTCCTGAGGATCTTTGGCAAGCGAGTTGTCTTGCTGTTGCTTGTAGAGCATCTGGCGTGATCGAAGCAAGCTGTACTTTCTGCTACTCAGCTGGGTTGCAGTGTCTGCATCTCGCAAAATAACCGGGTGCAGGAATATCATCAGGTTTTGTTTGTTTTTACGCGTGCTTTGGTAGCGGAACAAACGTCCAAGTACCGGGATATCACCCAGCAGCGGTACTTTTTCCTGTACATCAGTAACCTGATCATCGATCAAACCACCTAGCACCAGCGTTTGTCCGTCTTCAACCAGCACGGTTGTTTTGATCGAGCGCTTACTGGTCGTGATGTCAGCAGCACCCGTCAGCGCTGTGGTATTCACGGTGGATACTTCCTGTTCCAGTTCCATTTTAATTGTGTTGCCTTCATTGATTTGCGGCTTCACTTTAAGCGTTAAACCAATGTCCTGACGCTCGATGGTCTGGAAAGGGTTGTCGTTGTTACCCGAGAGCTGCTGGCCTGTCACGAATGGTACGTTTGAGCCCACTACTATTTCAGCTTCTTCGTTATCAAGCGTCACTATGCTCGGTGTCGAGAGAATATTGTTGTCTGCATCCGATGCAATAGCGCGCACCAGAAATCCAAAATCGATCTCCCCGGTGCCGAAGCGTCCCAGTGCCAATGACAGGCCGGCACCCAGTGAAGCGGGTGGGGCACCACCTGCTGCTGACGCCGCAATACCCAATACACCATCGGTTGCGCCGCCCAGGTTGGTAAAACCGATGGGCACATCATTGTCAGTACCGTCCAACAGGAAATTGATACCGAATTCCCGTGTGTTATCTTCCGTGATCTCGGCAATGACGGCTTCTACCAGTACCTGAGCACGCCGTATATCCAGCTGTCTGATAACTGCGAGAATATTTTGCATCTCGTCTGCAGGTGCTGTGATGATCAATGCGTTGGTGTTCGGATCCGCCTGAATATCAACATTGGATTCACCGGTTTCAGCGGCGCTGCGAGCCGTTACTGCATTGTTTCGTACTGCGTTATTCTGCTGAACGGTGTTATTGACTGCGCCTTGTTGTTGCGCTTGTGGTTGTGGCTGCTGCGTAATGGTAGGTCCGGCGGCTACAGCACCGTCAGTGGTTGCACCCACTGCTGCCTGACCGGCAGAGACACCCTGCAGTATGGAAACAATGTCCTCTGCATTGGCATAACGTAAGTAGATAACTCGTGTATTACCGCCAGTTTCAATAGGTGTATCCAGATGTGCAATCAGTCCCCTGACTCTGATACGAACGGCTCGGTCACCACTGATCAAAACACTGTTGGTTCTGTCGTCGGCGACCAGCTGCATCGCGCCAGGTCCCTGGGCCCCACCTAGGTTGTTGGCTTGCAGTGCCGATAATGTCCCGACTATCTCGCCCGCCGATGCGTGGTTGAGCCTGACCACCTCAATCTCTTCATTATCCGGGCGATCAATACGTCGGATAATCTCCATTAATCGCTGAATGTTAGAAGCGCGGTCGGTGATAATCAGTGAGTTAGTTGCGGCATAGGCTGCCAAATGGCCTTGCTGAGGCACCATGGGACGCAGAATTGGCACCAGCTGGGCGGCCGGCACATTGACCACGGTGATGACCTGTGTGACCAGCTGATCCGAAACGTCCTGATCTTCTCCAAGGATTGGCACAGGGCCCTGCTTGGCAGTGACGTCTGGAACAATCTTGACCAGATCACCTGCGGGTACTGCAGCATAGCCATGGACCTGCAGCACAGATAAAAACACTTCGTATAAGCCATCTGCGCCGACCGGATCGGTCGATATGACCGTCACTTTTGCCTTTACTCTCGGATCGACGACAAAATTCCTTCCTGTCTGTTTCGATACCGTGGCAATCAGTGAATGAATGTCAGTATTTTTTAAGTTCAGCGTGAAAGTGCTTTGATCGCCTTCATTCTGTGGCAACTCAGTCTGCGCCTGGGCGCTGTTGCACATTAGAATCAAACCAATCGAAACACCGATTGCTGTCCGTTTCCAACGGAAATTATTATTATTTTTCAACGTCTTACTCGTTCGAAGTACGATTTATAGGGGTATTTAATCGTACATGCGCATCAATTGCGCACGTAAGGACGTCTAACTGTAAAGTTTTTGTAGCAGTTATTCCAGCGCAATACTGACAGGTAATTCAGCACCATCGCGTAAAATTGAGATGTCAATGGAAGTTGCCTTAACCAATTTCCGCAGCGCACGGATGGCATTTTTCTGATTGGCCAGCGCAATGCCATTGACCCGGGTGATCACATCGCCAGGTAATACACCGTAGTTAGCCAGCAGACCGTCCTGCTGTTTCGGGGTAATTTTGTAGCCGAGTATGCGGCCGTTTTCGCGATAAGGCACAGCACTGACCAGCTTGTTGAGCATGGCGGGATTGCTCACCAGTGTATCCCGGATCTCTTTAGGAGATTCTGGCAGCTGGATTTGAGCAACACCACCAGCCTGAGCCTGTTGTAGGTTACTGCCAGGCAGGTTTTCAAAGCCTTGTGTTGCGCTGGCGTTACTCGCCACCTCTTCAGGTAGTTTCAAAGTCTCTTTGCGTCCGGCGTTGTCGATGACGACTTCGTTTTGCAAAACTTCGGCAAGCACTGCGCGCCCGGTGATTGTCTCACCCACACGAAATACTTCTTCAGGTTTACCGTTAGAACTGATAATGGCTATCGCCCGGTCAGCCGGATTGGCGGTGTATACACCCACGAGTTTGAGGTTCAGGCGTGTTTCCGGGGGTGGACCTTCTGGTGCTTTGATAACAGGTTTAGGTTCACTGCCAGGCTCACCGAAGATATTCTGGTTAGCGGCATCATTGGCAATTTCAACCACTGTCGGCAGGCTTGCCGCAGCAACCTCTACTGCTGCATTGGGCGCGATGATAGCTGCCTGTGTGTCTTTGACAGGTACAAAGCGCAGTGCAATAACAGCTGCCACATAGCCAATCATGATGACTAGCAAGCGACTTACCCAAGGTGCCAGTTTGGCCATTGTTTATCTCTTATGCTTTCCGGCTGTCAGCCGGAGTATGGCAACCTGCTAGGGGTTGCTCGCAGTTCGGATCGTCTTTTTGTGCCGGGATCATTTACAGATCCTGGAACAAGTGCGCCAAGGCGCAATTGACTGGTAATAATATATCAGTATGGGCAAATCTCTGCCGTTTTCAACACTGAGGAAAGCAATCCTGAGTAATGTGATCCAACTTTATTGGGTTTGCCGGTAGATTTTACGTTCGTCAGCCGTTGGACAACGGCATTGTGAAAAAGTGGCGCTATCGCTGACTGATTAAAATGTGGCTGTAATTAAGAGCGGCTCCGGTAATTAGAGCGGCTCTGGCTGATGCCTGAACCGCTTACCTGAACCGC
>CAZQKJ010000060.1:1881-5510 GCA_964593315.1 uncultured Granulosicoccaceae bacterium | reverse complement strand
CCTGAACCGCTTACCTGAACCGCGCCGCCCCAAACTGCCCGATGGACAGCAGCCTGAGCTGCAGCCGGGCCGCGCAAAGGGGACTTGCTGACAGGTCTGGTGCTAGACCATTTCCTTCAGAGATTTTAGCGGGTTAATCTTAACCACTTTTCGTGCTGGCTTGGCCTTGAACATCATTTCTTCGCCAGTAAAAGGGTTAGTCCCTTTGCGAGCTTTTGTCGCCGGCTTTTTGTTGACTTTGATTTTCATCAGGCCTGGCAAGTTGAAGTAACCTGGTCCACGGCTACCGATGTTTTTGCCAATCAGTCCGGACAATGAATCAATCACTGCACTGACATCACCTTTAGTCAGCTCAGTTTCTTCAGCAATGTGTGCGAGGATTTCAGATTTAGTGGGCGGCTTTTTACCAGCAGCTTTACCTGCTTTTTTCTTGGACGCTTTCTTTTTTGAAACCTTTTTCTTCGCTACTACTTTTTTCTTCTTGCCAATTGCCTTTTTCTTAGCTTTTTTCTTAGCCATCTGTTCGGTTATCCGTTTAATGTTTTGGTGCATTGATACCAGCAGTTGTACAGATACTTTATAAATGTAGTACAAACGAAATACTTCCTGGACTACCGTTTGTTACTAAATCCTTTCTAAAAATACATGTTACACATACTGGCGACTGGTTGGTTTTTAAGACTGTATCTTTAAACCGTGTGCGTAACCCCGTATAGGATTCGTGGCGGATGATACAGCATAAATAGCATTTGCCAATGGCAAATAACCATTTTTTACTTACATTTATAGGGTTTTAGTGTCATGTGAGCCTGAAAACCCTTTATTTACAGCATTTTCTATTGGTTTAGTAGTTCTGCTAGCGAAATAAAAGTGATTTTTAAAAAGCTCGTTCATAGCCTGTAAAAGCTTGTCACGATAACAGTGGTTTTTTGAAAAGAGGTTTAGCGAGCTGTACTTTTTGTACGCGAAATCTCGCTCGCTTGCAGTTGTAGAATGATCAGGGGTGCGTCAGTCAACACTTGTTTGCTATGCAACAAATCATGCGCCTGAATTATCCGCGCGACTTCCGTGTTTCTGGATGGGCATTAGCTAATGACGGGTGGATATGCAGGCTTTGCCGGGCACCATACCCCTGCTGTAGTGCGCTTGAACCGACGGGTTTTATCCGGCAGTGATCTCGTACAAGGCGGTTTCACTGAACAGATTAGGCATCAGCCTGGAGCCTATACTTTTGTCATTGGTATTGCTGACCGCGGCTCTTCGAAGTATTTCAATATCGAGCTCGGCACACAGGTTTTCAAAGTCGCGCAGCGTACACAAGTGCGTGTTGGGTGTGTCATGCCACTGATGTGGTAACGAACGTGTCCGTGGCATCTTTCCCAGCAGCCCGATGGAGAGGCGCGCGCTCCAGTAGCCCATGTTCGGAAAGGAGACAATGCCTCTTTCCCCGACTCTGACCATCTCAAGCAGCGTGTGTGTTGGCGAGCGTAGCGTCTGGATTGAGTGAGTGGTGAGCACGTAGTCAAATGACCGGGCTTCAAACTGGTCCAGTCCGAGTTCAATATCACGGTGGACTACGTTGAGTCCTCGCGCGAGGCAGATTTCGATATCCGGTTGTGATATCTCCATGCCATAGCCCGTGGTGTTTTTGGTTTCCTGCAGCAGAGATAGCAGCGTGCCATCACCGCAAGCCAGATCAAGCAGGCGACTGTCGGGTTCTATCCATTCCTGAATCCGGCGCAAGTCGGTGCGCAATCCATCCTGGATTCCGCTTTTTATGCCGTTTGTTTGATTCATCTCAGTACCACGCTGGCAAACCAGGCTTTGATACTTTGAATGTAATCGTCTATGGGCATTAAAAAGGAGTCATGCCCACTGATTGATTGAATGATGCACGAGGAAACATTGCATCGCGCGAGCATCATCGCATTGATAATTTCCTCCGAGCGCTCAGAAGAAAATCGCCAGTCTGACGTAAAAGATATCACCATGGCTCTGGCTTTTATTTGCTTAAAAGCTTCCACCAGATCGTTGTCGAAGTCTGCAGCCGGGTCGAAATAGTCAAGTGCCTTAGTCATCAGCAAGTAGGTGTTGGCGTCAAAGCGGTCGACGAATGAAGCGCCTTGATGTCGCAGGTAGCTCTCTACCTGGAATTCTACATCGTAGTTATAGTTAAGTTTTTCGACGCGTAACTCACGACCGAATTTTTCCTTCATTGCATCTTCAGACAGGTAGGTAATGTGGCCGAGCATGCGTGCCAGCATCAAACCTCTTTTAGGGACTGTATCGTGTTCAAAGTAGCGACCCTCGTGAAATTCAGGGTCTGTCATGATTGCCTGACGGGCCACTTCATTAAACGCTACGTTTTGGGCTGAGAGTTTGGGTGCAGAGGCGACCAATAGAATGTGGTCGACCAGTTCCGGATACTGGATAGCCCACTGCAAACTCTGCATGGCTCCCAGGCTGCCACCCACTACCGCAGCCCAGTGTGATAGCCCGAGGTGTTCCATTAGCATTTTTTGACTGTTAACCCAGTCATTGCAGGTCACGATAGGGAAGTCGGGCCCGTATAGCTTACCAGTCTCGGGGTTAACCGATAGCGGCCCTGTACTGCCGCGGCATCCGCCAAGATTATTGGATGACACGAAAAAGAATCGGTCAGTATCCAATGCCTTGCCCGGTCCTATGCAGCTATCCCACCAGCCGACTTTCTCATCACTCGCATGGTGCTTGCCTGCGGCATGGTGATCACCCGACAACGCATGGCAAACCAGTATGGCGTTGTTTTTTTGTTCGTTGAGAGTGCCGTAAGTTTCGAACACCAACTCGTGATGCTCAAGCACCTGGCCGCAGTCAAGGGTGAGGGCATGATCGAATCTCGCGACTTGCGGAGTCACCACTCCAACAGATTGTTCATCACTGGTTGGCATAGTGGATCAGCATACCCGATTGAACGAGATCACTCAGTCTACAGTTGCTCATATATTTAAAGCCTCTGAGACAACCAGCCACGAACAAAGCGAGTGACGAATAACTCAGAGATTAATAGCGCCGCTACGTATCTATAAGCCGAGCACGATCTTTACGAAAGTGAGCAACAGTATCGCTACCAATGGCGAGAGATCCAGTCCATTTAAAGGAGGTAGAATTTTCTGTACCGGATTGAGTATCGGTGCGGTGACGCTGTGCAGTAGTCCGGACAAGGCGTGGCCGCCCGGGGTCACCCAACTCAAAATAACTTTCACAATAATACAGATCAAAAACACGTCAATGGCGGTGCCAAGCACGCCAAGCAGTGCCAGAGGCAGTGCGGCTACCCAGGTAGCACCACCGATAGCGGTCAGCAGGATAAATTTGACCAGAAGGATCAAAAACACCAGCACCAGTGCGGCAATATCATGCCCGCCAATACCGGGTATAACTTTTCGCAGCGGCATTAGCACCGGGTTGGTTGCCCTGACAATCAGATCACCTACCGGGTTGTCAAAGCTTGCTCTGGTGTACTGCATGATAAATCGCAGCATCACTATGAAAGCGAAGATATCGAATATTGTGGTTATCAGAAATTGAAAACCGCCACTAAAGTTACCCATTATTTATCTCCGCTGTTCTGGCCGCTGTTCTGGCCG
>CAZQKJ010000060.1:0-1781 GCA_964593315.1 uncultured Granulosicoccaceae bacterium | reverse complement strand
CCGCTGTTCTGGCCGCTGTTCTGGCCGTTGCTTTGGCCAAGCTCACTGCCCAGTTCCTGCGCGCGTTTGTCTGCCGCTTGCATTGCGCTGGCGATGACTTGTTTAAAGTTGTTGTTATCAAAATTGTTTAATGCAGCTTCAGTTGTACCGGCAGGTGAGGTCACATTTTTTCTGAGCTGTGCTGGTTCACTATCGCTCTCTGCTGTCATGCGTGCTGCACCGAGTGCTGTTTGAATGGCAAACTTCATAGCGACATTGTGTTGTAATCCGAGTTCGGTTGCGGCTTCAGTCATTGCCTCAATCATCAAAAAGAAGTACGCAGGTCCAGAGCCCGACAGTGCAGTTATCGCATCCAGTTGTGATTCTTCATCAACCCAGGCGGTTATTCCAACGGAATTGAGAATATTCTCTGCAATTGCGCGCTGAGCATTTGTGACCTTGCGGTCTGCGAATAGTCCGGTAGCACCACATTGCAACAGTGCGGGTGTATTTGGCATGCAACGCACCATCGCTACTTTGTTATTTGAAGCATTTGCCCACCGCAGCATGTCCCGGGTTAGGATCCCCGCTGCTATCGATATCAACAGCTGATCAGTCAATTGATCTGATAAATCGCTGAGCACACGGTTCATTTGCTGCGGCTTAACTGCAAGCACAACCACACTGGCAGAGCTTACTGCCTGCTGATTGGTGTCGGCTACATTGATTTTAAATTTTTCAGATGCAACATCTGTGGCATCACCGGATGGGTCCGCCACGGTGATGTCATTGCTGTCAGTGCCATTGGCAATCAAACCACCGATCAGGCTCTGTGCCATGTTGCCGCAACCGATAAAGGCTATTTTCAACGTGCTGTTCTCAAAAGTTTGGCGGGAGCTCTGGTGGCAGCTCGGTGAGCTTTTGGGTCGATACAAATAGATTCACGTAACAAAGGTGGTTCAGCTCCGGTACTTGGCAGCTTCATCAGTGATTGCAGTCAATAGTCTGTCAAATGCCTCACTGAAAGACGCAACGCCATCCTTTTCAAGTTTATCGGTTATTGCACTCAGATTAATGCCTAGTTGGCTGAGTGTGTCCAGGCTTGCCTGCGCACTATCCAGACCTTGCTCAAGACGGTTTTCCACCACACCGTGGTCGCGGAACGCATCCATGGTTTTTGGCGGCAGTGTATTAACTGTGTTCGGCCCCATCAGTTCCTCTACATAATAGACGTCACTGTACTCGGGGTTTTTTGTACCGGTAGAAGCCCAAAGCAGGCGCTGCGGTATGGCACCTTTTTCCGCAAGCTTTGCAAACTGCGGGCTATTGAAGATATTTTGATAATACGCATAGGCTACCTTCGCGTTGTCTATCGCGACCTTGCCCATGATTGATTTTGCCTTGTCTTGACTGGCCGGGTCTTGGGCCGGGTCTTGATTATCAAGAGATTCAAGTGCTGCATCCACTTGTGAATCTACCCGACTGACAAAGAAACTTGCAACCGATGCAATTTTGTCAATCGGCTGATTGTCCGCCACTCTTCTTTCAAGCCCACGCAAATAGGCCTGCACAATCGCTTTGTAACGCTCGACCGAAAACAACAAGGTGACATTCACACTGATACCTTTTGCAGTCAGTTCTTCAAACGCATCGACGCCCTCGGCGGTGCCGGGCACTTTGATCATCACATTTTCACGATTCAGCATGCCATGCAGTTCCACGGCTTCCGCAATGGTGCCTTTTGTGTCGTGTGCAAGATTTGGTGATACCTCGAGGCTCACCATGCCATCATCGCCGCGGCT
>CAZQKJ010000059.1:0-13329 GCA_964593315.1 uncultured Granulosicoccaceae bacterium | reverse complement strand
GTTTATACTCAACTTCAAAGCCTATGTCTGCTGCCGTGTCGGCAGCAGACATAGGCTTTGAAGTTGAGTATAAACACAACCTGTTGAAATCCGAACAGCTTGCTGTTGCCAACAGCAACGAGGACGACTTAGAGCTATCTGCACACTTTGGCAACTCAAGACAAGGCGGCAGTTTATCTGCTGGCATCAACTCAAACGGCGCTGAGGAGCTTGGCTATACAACAGGTTCTTACTACCTGCGTGACTCCACCGGCAATAAGGAACTATTGTCTACCCTGGAACTTAATCGAGTGGCAGATGGTTCAGATCTACTACGCCTAAGTGCAAAGGAAGACAAAGCCGAACTTGCGTTGAGAGCCGGTTTTGGCAGACGAGAGTTCCTCAGATTCAGTGGCAGTGTTAATGAGCTTACCGATCGCTCAACAGATGAACGCATTCTTAGCGGTGTTGGTGCGACAGTTGAACTTGGAACAGCGGGCTCTTTCGGCACCAACAACTGGACAATGGGCCTTAGCGCAACCGGTGCCAGAAACGAAAATGACTTTGCCGCCACCAATTCACAAGCACTATCGCTGAGCGCATCACTCTTTAGAGGCGGTATCCGTTCAGACTACCCACAAGCTCCAAACCCAAGGTATCAACTGTCAGCACAGGTGGGGCACAACTGGCCTTCCGACACAACAGCTCTGCAAATACAGGCAGGCGCTGGCTTTAGAGTACTGGGTAATGACGAGCTCAGTTTGCAGTTTTCGCACGACACTCCAGTTGAAGAGTTGCTGGACACTGATCCCAACTCAACTGTCGGGATTCAGTATACCAATCACTTTTAGGTAGCAAAGTTAGATTTTTGTAGCCACCGGATCTTTAATTAGCAAGCCTCTGTTGTCACAACCATGCATGAGAAGATGCATGGTTGTCTGACCAGGCTTGAATAAAACTCAGGTAATGTTCACAGGCGCGGACCTTGTGTCCACGCTGCCAACCTTGTGCCTGACAAACGCTGTGAAATCCACCACTCTTGTGCCCTGAGGTAAATATCGGGTTTCGGCATCAGCCAAACCAGCCCTGCCCTTTGCTGCAGTCGGTAGTACCGTACTTTGCAGCCCTGCTTCGATACTTAATCGAACCATTACTCTATCCATAGACGGGATATCTATCGGCTCTATAAAAGCCTTGGCAAGGTCCAATACAGATTTCCCGATCAGAACGGGCTGTGATGTAAATCTCGAGACGGTAATACTATTGAGAGATTTATTGCTCATCAACAGATGCAAACGACGGCCATCAGCTCTGAGTATCAATGAGCAATCAATATTTTCGCGGGTCCAGGTATCATCGCCAATTGCAGGCATTGCAGATACTAGTCCGGTAGCAGTCACCGCTGTGATGACTTTGAGGCTTCTACGCTTATTAAGATCTATACCATCTGAATTTTCCATCTTTCCAATACGGAAGTCATTTTCAGCTTTATCTTTCCTGGTTGTATATTGCATAACATCACTCCAATGGTGTTCAAGACTCACCTTATCCCAGCTACAGCGGATTGCGGCAATCCGTTGCACTGATTGACAATTCAGCAACCGAGCGCCAACTATATCAGCTGGTACTCCGTGAGATAATCCGTACAAAGAAGTGTGTGCGTGGCCAATATTCAAGTACCATCAAAATACTTAGTATTGAAAATTGGGTGGAACAATGAAAACACGCACTATTGGATCACTGACCGTCTCAGAGGTTGGTCTGGGCTGTATGAATATGTCAATGGGTTATGGCAAAGCAGATGACGACGAATCCATTACATTACTGAACCAGGCACTCGATGTCGGCTATACGTTTCTCGATACAGCACAAGTGTACGGCTCAGGGCACAACGAAGAGCTGATTGGCAAGGCTCTTGAGAGCCGACGCCATGAGTATGTGCTCGCGACCAAGTGCGGTTTGTCTCGCGATGGTATCAATGGCGACCCGGCCGGCATTATCAAGAGTTGCGAAGCCAGCTTGAAACGTCTGCGAACAGATGTCATCGATCTCTATTACCTGCATCGCGTCGACCCGAATATTGCTATCGAAGAAAGCACCGGTGCACTGGCAAGGCTGGTCGAACAAGGCAAGGTGCGTGAGATTGGGCTGTCTGAAGTTTGCAGTGAAAACCTGCGCCGAGCTCACAAGGAACATCCGATCGCAGCACTACAATCAGAGTATTCTCTATGGTCCAGAACACCTGAACGCGGCATCCTTGATGTCTGTGACGAGCTAGATGTCACAATGGTGCCTTTTTCACCATTAGGAAGAGCGTTTCTTACTGGAACCGCGACTGATGTAAGCAACATGGTTGAAGGCGACTTACGTCTTACTATCGCCAGACCACGCTTTGAGCCGGAGGCCTTTCGTCAGAACAGTGAGCTACTGGTGCCATTTGCAGACATAGCAAAGGAAAACAACTGTACGATGGCTCAACTGGCATTGGCCTGGCTACTGGATCGCGAAACCAGTGTACCGATACCTGGAACTAAACATATCGACTACATGCAGGAAAATGCAGGCGCTTCAGGCGTGACGCTATCAAAGGAGACTGTCGCAAAGCTAGATGCCTTGATCAATGAAAAGACAATCACTGGCAACCGCTATACAGATGAACGCATGGCTGACGCAGATGCCGAGCGCGACTGAGTAAATTTCACTCACTAACGCAAACCTCAAAAATCCGTCCAATCATCAAGTCGGGAACCAGGCCCGTGCAGAAGGGCCTGATACTCACCTGTAAATGTATTAAACCGACTCAGCGGATTTCTGTTCAAGATTTGACTGCAATCTCTGATCAACTGTTGTGACGACTTTATCAACCATAGGATGCTGCATGTCATATTCACCAGCGATGGTTTTTACCAATCGATCAACGCGCTCGATATTGATTGCTCCGCCGTCAATTGCTCTTGCCGCAGAAGAAGGCTTTAACAGATTTTCTGCAGCATTGGCATACTTCTCAAATGGAACCGCATCTCCACTTGCACCACCAAGCCTTTGTACAACCTGATCAACAAAACTATAGATCTCTTGAGATAGTGTTTTGTCTGCATGTACCGCATTGCGTATTGGTTGAATGCCATTTTCGGTGACACACCGATAATTACCGGTTAACAGCATAGACCACTTGGCCATCGGTACAAACAAACTATCATGCGTACGCATTTTGACCGGCACATCTTGATCTTCCAATCGAACTGCAGCGATATCTTCACACAATTCAACAAGTAGAGATTGATGAACGTCTTTTTCAAATCGTGCGGCTTTGAAGTTAGTAGGCAAGCCAACGTGTAAGACATTAAGCCCTTCTTCGGGCGGTCGAAACGCTTGCGGGTCCGGACTACACAAGGTGATGTTGGCCGGATCAAAGTGATCCCACACACTCGCATCTTTATAGCAGTGCGCAAGATCCATTGCGGCCAGTGCCGGTATTCGTCGCAGATACGCAAGCGGCGGCATATTCATAATAGAAAGACAGGGCAAGCCGGCATCAGCTATTTTAGTTAGTACGTCCCGCACTTCCGGCGCTGCGTATTGTGGCTCCTGCATGGCAAGCCCGACCATGTCATAGCGTGACAGGTCAACAGAGGCCGGGGTTACAGCATCGAGACTGCCGGGCAGTTCACTGGATCGAATCGAACGATGAGTATCTTCGTGGCGAAGCTTCAGCCGAACCTCTGTCCCAACCCGGTTAATAAGGTTTGCTTCTTCCTGCAAACACATCAAGGTTACGTGGTGTCCTGCCATCAACATTTTTGTAGACAGCAGAGATCCGTAAGAAGCTCCGAGAATCAGTACATTCATCAATCCATCTCCTGGGTGAAGTTGCCAGCTCGATGAAAATACTATCCCACAATTTTTAATATAACACTAAGTGTATTTTACAAAAAACACGCTAAATCAATCCAGATTCCAGCTGATGACGCAGTCAAAACAATATAACTGCAGATTTATTCTGCTATCGACCTCGCCCAACAGATGCAGGTTTTTCAGGAACTTCTGATCTGGTGCAGTGTCGCCAGTCAATCCGACTCACTGTTACCTTCAGGAGCTATTCGGGAATCTGTCTCGGAAGTATTGCCTGCCTCATCCCGTGGTGTTTTTCGGCGATCAAAGCGACCAGTCCATTCTGTGCCGTCTTTAGCTTCCTCTTTCGGGCTGAGATCCACATCATCTTCATCCAGGAAACTTTGCCACAAATCATCTTTGTCGGTGTTCATTTGGTATTACCCTACCTGCGTTCAACGCGCAAATATCGGCACACAATGAGCGGTTTAAATCATGACCACACACGCTATGTGACGCAATTCCCACATAAAAAACAAACTATGATTTTCAAATCACATTAACTGGAGAAAGACTCACTGCTGCATCTGGCGGCACGATTCCAGTACAGTCACTTGCCCTTTTTCCGGATCAACAATCAACATCTCGCCGGTCTTGATCAGTGTTGTCACATCGCCTGCTTCAAATCGATCACATAGAGCCATATCGGCGAATGCAGCACCCTGAGCCAGAATGGTATTGGCCGTGTTAAACAACAGCGCTTTGGGAGCCATGTTACGAGAGGCCATTTCATACAACATCCATGCAGTGGCTACTCCGCCTTTTGCTGTATTTACTACGAGAATTTTATCCACGTAGCTTTGCCCGGCCAATGCATGATCTGGACGAGAAAAAACGCCTTTCAATCGATCCAGATCATAACGTGCGGAAAAATTGTCGTTCGCGACTAACGCCTCACCCTGTACTTTGGGGCCGATACCAATGTGACACTTGAGCACGGTATTCATCAGGTATTATCCGTCATACAACTTTTCCAGCTACCGCGGCATCAACACACGCCTGCATTGAAGCTAACGCCGGTTTATAGCCATAACCACCGAGTATGTTAACAATCTTGGTTGAGTTGGATAACAGCCTGATCCAACCGTTAGCTTCACCAATCTCGCGTGCATATTGCTGATAGAAACAGGTTCCCTGCAATACACGCGCACCAAAGGTTTCAATATCTTCTATAAAGCCTGCAGCCTGCGCATCAACGTAAACACTTTGCGGGGTACACACCAGCATATCCGTATCACGATGAATTTTTCTGCTACGGCAAAGTGCTGCCACTGATTGCATTTCTACCAGAGATAACTGCGGTGCCGCAAACACCACGACATCAACCTTTTCACCCTGCGCACCAAATGATCCGCGTAGCTCCGCCAAATCAATTGTTGTGATTTTTTCTGCAACGAGGTCCGTAGCATTGACATCAGCCAGTGTGTCGCACTCAGGTGTTATACCTGGTATGTGAAACAAAGGAGTCGAACCGTAGCTCGCCATCGCAGCCCCCATATGCTTTGCTTCATCTGATGTTGGGGGACGCTCGATCCCTTCAATTACAGGAACCTCCCAATAAGAACCTGCACGCCTGCCAATCACAGCACCCAGCACTCCCCACTCGGTCAGCTCGGCAGGCGATGTCTCTACTTTGAATCTACGGGTAGCAACACGATGCTGATCCAGGTGCAGTCCGTAGCGCGGCGTCTGAGCAGTGAGACCCGCTGCCAGTGCAGACGGCCCGCCTTCAAAATTAGAGCGGGCACCACAAATGCTGTTAGAATAGATGACAACACCGGTATCACCGTAGGCTACGTGATCCCCACGCACCGGCGGCATCACTGTTTGATAGTTGATGCAGGTATTCGTCATCACGATACCCAGGGCGCGACAGGCAAATATAAAGCGACGTTCAAGATCAGCCATCTCTTCGGTTTGCCCCAATGGATCATAATAGTTCAGATCCACACCACGTGGGTCTGTGATCATGGGAATAGCAACGCGCCGTTGTTCCTGTGGCAGCGCTGCGAATTGCTCTAGCAACTCAACACCCGCAACACCGGTTGACTCAGGATCAGCCATCATATGCGCCTGACTGACATCGACCATATCAACGGCATCAAACATCCGACCCACCTGAATCTGATGTTCTACTGCCCACTGGCGTGCGGGACCCAACTCACCGGCAAGCATTGCCTCTGCACGTGCAGATAGCTTCACTGTTTACGCTCCTCCCACCCTTGATTCCCGATCCAGGCCTGCAACTTCAATACACAACCTTCAGCACTGCATCTGGCATCATTCCCAATGACAGTCAATCCAGGCTTTAGTCACGCTTCGAATCATTCAGGTGCAAATAGGTTTCATTATAGCGCTTGCTCAAATGATCTCCCGCCAAAATAGTCTGACTAGTACCAGCTGGCGCTACGTTGACATCGTGGCGAGGGTTGAAAAAAAGCGGCACAGACATACGCTCACGCTTTCCTCCATGGACTCGATGCGGCGTTGCTAACACTTTGCCGTCAGTCCAGAACTCCAGCATCTCGCCAAAATTAATCACAAACTCACCCGGTGGTACACAAACAGGTAGCCAGGTATCATCACTGACTTTGACTTCAAGCCCGGGGGCACCGTCTGTCGCGAGTAAAGTGAGGCAACCATAGTCTGTATGTTCGGCAATACCGAAGTCTTTGGTAGTTGCACGATCGGGTCTGACTGGATAGTAGTTACCCCGCAACAGTGCCATAGGTTTATCAAAAGCATCGTTGAAATAGTGAGCATTTTCTCCTATGGCAATCGCAATAACAGAAAGTAGATTGAGCGCCACAGAGCACGCCTGCTGATAATATTCCACCACGCTATCCCGAAAATACATTGGCTCATGTGGCCATCGGTTGGTGGCATAAAACGGCATACTGGTTAAGGGGTCGCTTGCATCAAGCTCAGGTCCGCTGTCAAAAACTTGTTTGTAATCCGGATTGGCCTTGGCTGATACGCGCTCAGCACCGGACCTGCCCCACCCTCTGTTTGAATTGGTTTTAGCCATATCAACGGCGCTTTTAGTCGCTTCCGGCAGCAAGAAAAATTCACGATACTCTGCCAGTAATGTCTCTACCTGTGATCGGGTTATAACAGTGTTATAAATCGTCATGAAACCCACTTCGGTGGCAGCAAATCGAACCGAAGCTATCGCTTTCTGGTAGTCCTGATGATCAGGATCAAACAGTATGCTTGCGTCAATAGAGGGAATTAAAGAATCAGCCACAGAACCAGCCACAGAAAAAGATGGGCCATTAAAGACCGTTGCTACGTAATACACGTTGCAGACTACTATAACATGCAGCCCTCGCGCAGCGAGCTTTACCGGCACAATGACACTTGAATGCCTAAAATGCCGAATTTAGATGCGTACCTGGGTCGAGCAACAAAAACCACCCGACCACGGTTCAAAACCACCAGCTCAGGTCGGTGCAGTATTAGACTGTATTGCAGTACTTCGGCTAAACCACACCACACCGGCTACCGCTGCAGCACCCAAAAGATTGGCCACCCAGTGCAATGGATAAAACGCTGCAGCACCGCCAATAATCAGTGGCAGATACATCCACCATTTGAGCGGGCCTTCACTATGCCGCTGCAACAGACAGCTGAATGCGTAGATACCAAACAGACTAAAAAAACCAATACGTGCGACTGTGAGAGGATCGCCGCCAATCAGAGGCGTATAAGCGAATATCAGTGGAACAATATACAAACCTTTAGCAATTTTCCATGCCTCCACCCCGGTTGCCATTGGCGGTGACTTGGCGATACCCGCCGCTGTAAACGCCGCCAGACAAACCGGCGGAGTCACATTACTGTCCTGACTCAACCAAAAAACAATCAAGTGTGCGGTCAACAGGAAAGTGAGCATGATTTCCGCATCGACCAGAGTCGGTCGTATCACCACTGCCAGTTCAAACGGGATTACCGTCATTAACTCGCGCGCTTCAGCGAGCGTCATCCCGGTTGCGACTTTAGCAACCAGAGGTGAATCTACCAGCGCAAAGGTGGCGGCGGCTACCGGGTCTGCAATCCCTGACACCAGCTGCTGCACTATCACAACGTCTGCCAACATACCGGCCAGGGCCGGTGCAGACAAAATAGACAGTACAATGTAAGCCGCGGTTACGGGTAACCCCATACCAAGAATCAAAGAAGCTAAGGTAATCAGAGACAACGCTATCAGTAGTGAACCCTGAGACCATTGTGCAATCATCAATGCAAAGGTATTGGCAAGACCCGAGGTAGTGACGGCATTGTTAATCAACCCCACCGCGACCAGCAGCACTGCAGTCATGACTGAGGTACCTATGCCAAGACCCAGCGCACGCAATATGTTTTTCGGAGTCATTTTGTTGGGAGTAAACCAACTGACCAAGATCAATGTTGCGATAGCAAAGCAGGCAGCGTAGCTGGGGGTTCGACCGGATACCAGCAGATAAGTCATCAGGGCGAGTGGCAGAAGAAAGTTCAACGCCCCGCCAAGCAATTTCGCTTTATTAACCGGCTCTGGCTTATCAGTACCAATTCCGTACTTCATTGCCTCAATACGAACGATAAAAGCAACAGACAAAAAGTACAGTGCAGCTGGCACCACAGAGACCGCAACAATAGTGCTGTAGGCAATTCCTGTGTAGCTCGCCATCACGAATGCGCCGGCACCCATAATAGGCGGCATCAACTGCCCTCCCGTTGATGCAGAGGCCTCAACACCTGCAGCAAACCGTCCTCTGAAACCATTGGATTTCATCAAAGGTATAGTGATGACTCCGGTTGAAGCCGTATTGGCAACGGCTGATCCTGATATGGTTCCGGTCAGGGCCGAAGACATGACTGCAACAAATGCCGCTCCCCCGCGCAGCCTGCCCGCAACACCTTTAGACATTTCGATAACAAAATCAGAAGCGCCCGACACCACAAGAAAAGCGCCAAAGATCATAAACAAAGTGATGTTCGCAGACGAGATAGTGGTGATGATTCCGAACATTCCTTCATCGTTATAAAGTGATCGGAACAACACATCATCCAGTGGCAGGCTCGCCGCCCTGAATGCACCGGGCAGCATCTTGCCCAAAAATAAAATATAGCTCAATGACAAAATCACCAGTACCGGAATAATCCAGCCAGTCAATCGTCTTGTCAGTTCAATAACACCACCAATAACAATGAAACCAGCAATCCAGTCAAACGGTGTGAACTGCCAGCTCTGGCCGGTTTTCGCCAGTGTCCGAGCGTAAATGCCATTCTCAGCACCGGCGATCCAGAGTGCACTGACGGCGATCAATATCCCGAATACAACATTGGCCCAGAAGTTCCAGCCGTACCCGTATTTATCAACTTTAGATGTGGAGATAGCTGCAAGCATTCCAAAACCCGCAAAGTGTATGCAGTTCTGCCAACGCCCGGGCTCGGTAAGGTAGATATTTGTCGCTATATGCCATAAACCGAACAAACATATAACAATAAAAAACGGTAGGTGATAGCGTGGATTCGACAGCGCATCATCAAGGCTGGTTAATCGTTCTTTGAACGGTTCAAGCACGGATTTTGGCTCATCAGAAGTCACAGTATTCAGCCCCGGAATGTCAATCTATATAGATAGATGTTTAAAGAAGTACAAAAAAAAGCCGCTCTGAAAAATCAGAGCGACTTTAGGCTTTACTAAGCAGGTACTGATATGCCGGCTTACATCAGGTGAGCAGGAATCTCAAGACCAACTTCTTTGTAGTACCTCATCGCACCAGGGTGCAGTGGAACCGGAAGGCCACCCATAGCCGCATTCACATCCATAGCTTCCGTGGCTTTGTGAATCGCTTGCAGAAATGGCAGGTTCTCATAAAGTGCTTTTGTCAGCTTGTACACATGCTCTTCATCAACGGCTGCATTCACAGCAAGGAAGTTAGGCTGTGCGATAGTTTGTATGTCACTGTCCTGGCCCGGGTATGTGCCAGCTGCAATAGTGTATGGTACCCAAAGGTTGCGACCACCATCCATCTTTGCAGCTTCTTCGTCAGTCACGTTCAGGATAGTGAACTTATCGCCATTGCTTGAAAGCAACTTGGTGATTGCACCAGTCGGTGGCCCTGCAGGAAATCCACCACCTATAGCCTGGCCATTGGCCATTGCATCTGCAGAAGGACCGTAACCCGCATAAACCAGTGTATAGTCATCTACCGGTGAACCCAAACCTTCCATCAGTACCGTGTTGGAGCCCAGCGTACCCGAGTTCTCTTTACCCATGACCATTGACTCGCCAGTCACAGCCATCAAATCTGACACAGTGCCGTCTTTCACGTGGTCATTATGAAGTATGAATTGCTCAACGTTCTGCCACAGCATAGTGACTGAACGCATGTTCTCCTGCTTCTCGGTGACCGGTCCGGTACCTGATGCAGCATAAGCACCAAACAGACCCTGGACGATAGCGAACTGCGCAGTATCTGCCGCCAGCGCCTGAACGTTTGCACCGGACCCTGCAGAGTTAACCGCTGTGAGGCTGAACTTTTCTTTTGGTAGTAATTTGATCTTCGACAGAGTCGCGATCGCAGTGCCGACCGGGTGATAGGTTCCACCAGTCGATGCTGTGTTTAAAATGTAGTCTTGTGCGTTGGCAGTTGTCGTACCGACAAGTGCCGCAATTGCAAGCGTTAAGGGTGCCGCTATTTTCTTGAACATGATTAGCCTCCGATGACCAAAGATTTATTTGGAACGTGTAGTTTCCATGACTGAGGAGATTATTACAAATTGCACTATCACGTTGATTTTTAAGTCTATTTACGTATTTGTAGGACTAAAAACATAGAGATTCCTCGCCACATAGGCAATAAATTGCCTAGATTCGCGCATTTGCCGCCGCACTCATCAAAAGGACCCATTGCCGTTAAATGGACCAGGTGCCGTTATAAAGAACCAGTGCCTTTAAAAAGGACTAGCTGCCGTTATCAGACTCAGTTGCGGCCAGCGTATCGCGCCGAATACCGAGCTTGAACATCTTGTCATTCAGAGTACGGCGATTTATCTGCAATGAGTCAAGTACGCTACTGATGTTTCCATTGTGCTGCAATAAACTGCACTCGATCAAATATTTTTCATAGGCCAGTACTCGCATCTTCAGTGGATATTGTTCTTCAAAACCTTCAAATGCTTTACGCGGGTTAGTCATCTCTCCGTAGTGAGTTGTGCGCAACTTATCGAGCACATCAAGTAGCACATCGGGATCGATAGGTTTTTCCAAAAACTCGACGGCGCCAAGCTTCATCGCGGCCACTACATCAGGCACTTGTGCAAACCCTGAAAAAAAGACTATCGGTATCAGTGGCCTTGATTCACGCGCATGGGTTGCAAACTGCAATCCATCAATGTTGGGCATACGCAAATCGGTCACTATTACGTCAATATGATGGTCAGACAATCGCTGCAGCGCAACCTTCGCAGAGTCTGCAACAACAACCCGCATGTTGTTAAGTCGCAAAAATCTCGAATTAGCGCCCAGCACATCATGATCATCATCAACCAGCAGAATGACCAGTTCGTCCAGGCTATTCATCGATTGACTCCAAAGTAGCAGGGAGAGTTAACGTGAATATGCTACCGGATTGTTCACCGATACATGCAGGTTTGTATTGCAACTGACCGCGATGTTCTTTCGCTATCAGTTCAACCAGTGTCAGTCCAAGTCCGAGCCCTGATCTTCGGGCTTTATCAGTGACAAAAGGTTTAAACAAACTATCCGCAATAACGGGATCCACACCACAACCATTGTCTGATACATCAATTGACACATACCGCTCATTGTTTTCAACAACGGATTTAACCTGCAGCTGCACCTGAGGTGACTCGATATCAATTACGGCATCAAAGGCGTTGTATAGTAAATTTAACAGTGCCTGTTGCAACAGCACTTCATTGGCCACAACGGTTTTATCAGCGTTTTCATATCGCACTGACAATGACCGAGATAACAGTGGCCGCTCCCGACCCACTGTTTCAACTACTTCAGCCACCAATCGTTCAAGACTAAATGGCGCATGATCAACGCGGCGTTGGGCGGTAAGATTGCGCAGTGTTGTCACCACACGCCCGATACGCTTGGTTGTTCTGTCACTATCAAGCACGATTTGCCGGACCTCTTCCGGGTCGGCATCTGGCCTGTCTACTATTTTACGTAAAGACGCCAGATTAAGACGGAGGGACGCGAGCGGCTGATTAATCTCATGATTGATCGCGCCGGACATTCTACCCAGCATGGCAAAATTTGATTCACTAATCAGCTCCTGCTGTGTAGCCCGAAGTTCCTCGGTACGCAGGTGGACCTCATGCTCGAGTTGCTCGGAGTATCGTTTTTCAGAACCTGCCAGTCGCTTTTGCGCACGTATGATTCGATAAACCAACCCAAGAATACTGGCCACCGCAAATAAGGCCAGAAGGTATAGAAACGATCTGAATATAATGTGTGATCGATCGACAATCAGTGTCAACTTCCAGTTTTCAACATTGATTTTTGCCTGCTGAATAAAGAACGATTGTTGTCCGGTAGCATCGGTAAATTGCGTGTAGCTTTCCCTCGAATTCCCCGAAAACACCGACAAATTTCGATCTTCAAAGCGACTTGACTCAGAGGGCTTGTATCTTTTTTGACCAATAATTTGAGCGCTGTCGGAACCACTTAATTGGGAAGTAGGTGCATACAGATAGCGTTTATCAGTCGACAACACCACCACACCAAACTCATCCAGAGTTAACCATTCATAAGGCTTGAACTCCCATGAGTCCAGTAGACCTGCCAGTTCAAACTTTACCACCACTACACCTTTGACCTTATCGTGCAGCGTAATCGGGTTGGCGACAAAATAGCCAGGAACACCGGTGGTCGCGCCAACGGCAAAAAACGTTGCCTCAGTGCCAGTAAGCGCCCGAGTAAAATACGGTCGAAAACCATAGTTGAGACCAACAAAGCTGACATCATCAGCATAGTTACTTGACGCAACGGTTGTACCTTCGGCATTGAGTAAAAATGCAAACGACGCGTTGCTATCAATCTGGGCGTGATTCAACACCACATTGGCTGCATCAATTCGCAGGTCATCATCGCTACCAAGTGCGCCGACAACATCAATATTTTTCGCAAGGAGCCTCGGCACCACCGCAAGCCGCGCCAATTGTCGGTCGAGTTCCGCCGCCTTGCCCTGCAACTGCGAGTTCATAACACCCGCTGTTCTGCGTTCTTCCAATGACAAAGCTGTCCAAAATAGCAATGCACAAAGCGCTACGATGCCGAGCAACCACAGAGCGGTTTTTTTCAAACTGATACCTTAAGGTTCATCTTTGATTATCTTTATTGTGCACTAATGTGAGGAAGCACGGTCGGGAATGGTTGCTGTTTTGCGGTTTGCGGTTTGCTACTCGGGTTGATCACACATTACACCGGGACCAACT
>CAZQKJ010000058.1:0-13463 GCA_964593315.1 uncultured Granulosicoccaceae bacterium | reverse complement strand
CGAATATTCACCCCGGCGCCTGAAGGCGTCACCCAGAGTGAGATAGACGTCGACGGAGTTTTCATCGACAGCATACTGCTCGAGCAGATTGTTCAGCTCGAGGTCGCGTTCTACCTGATCGTCATGGTCCGGTAACAGGCTGGACAGATCTGTCCGACCGCTACCAGTAAAAATACGAGTAAGGCTAGAGAATGAATGGCGGAGTTTTTCGTACCCGATGAGCCAGCCGGCAAAGCCCGCCAGCAGCACCAGCCACCAGGAGAATTCCATGGATATACAGTAGTAATGTCAGCCGAAGCCGTTAGTCCGATTTTGACGGTCTACCGCCGGCTTGTCGAGCAATAGCTTTTACCCGCGAGTACAAATCAGGAGGAAACTATGACCTGTAAGCGACAGAATCCCGATCTGGAAAGTGCAACCGTTGAAAAAGCCGAAATCGAATCTGCCAGGCTCAGCCCGCAGGCGCACGAGCAATCCGCAAAACCGTAAACTCAGGCGTCAGTGCCGGTCTTTGGTTGATCTTGTTGATCGTCACCCTTTGCGGAGTTATCAACATTGATGCTATTCACTCGCTCTCGCAGTTCTTTACCAGGCTTAAAGTGCGGGACATGTTTGCCAACTAACGCGACCGCATCACCTGACTTCGGGTTACGACCCATTCGGGGCGGCCTGAAGTGCAAACTGAAACTACCGAAACCACGAATTTCGATACGTTCGCCAGTCGACAATGACTGACTCATGCGCTCAAGCAAGCCTTTCACTGCAAGCTCTACGTCGCGAAGTGCTAAGTGTGACTGGTTGTCAGCTAACGCTTCAATCAGGTCTGATTTTGTCATTGGCCATCACTCCGGGGGATTAGTGTGTCGGTTAACCAATTGGAATATTCACGAGGCGCCCTGCACGGGCACCTCGCTACCTTTACTACTACTCTTCTTCTGAGGTACCGCTTTCCTCAGAACTCAACGCATCATCCGTGCTGTCTGAACCACTTGCTCCCAGTTGTTCTTTCATCAGATCACCGAATGTTGTCGGGGCGTTGTCGGCACTGTCTGCATACTCACGCATTGCCTCACCCTCTTCATCCGACTCTTTCGCTTTTATCGATAGCGAAATTGCTCGAGCCTTGCGATCAATATTGACGAATTTCGCTTCAAGCTCATCACCTTCCTTGAGATGCATTTTCAGATCTTCAACGCGATCTCTGGCAAACTCACTGGCGCGCATAATGCCCTCTACACCGTCACCAAGATTGACCATAGCAACTTTGGTATCGACTTCAGTGATTATACCTTTGATGATTGAGCCCTTCGGGTTATCGGCGACGAACTGACCAAACGGATCCTGCTCAAGCTGCTTCACACCGAGAGAGATACGCTCGCGCTCAGGATCAACGGCAAGCACAATCGCTTCGATCTCCTGACCCTTCTGGAAGTTGCGTACCGCCTCTTCACCTGTGTCATTCCACGACAGATCCGATAAGTGGATCAGACCGTCAATGCCACCTTCAAGACCGATGAAGATACCGAAGTCAGTGATCGACTTAACCTTGCCAAGTACTTTGTCATTCTTGTTGAAGTTCTGCGAGAACTCATCCCATGGATTCTGCTTGCACTGCTTCAGACCCAGAGAAATACGACGACGCTCTTCGTCGATATCAAGAATCATAACTTCAACTTCATCACCCAACGCCACAACTTTATTTGGGTTGACGTTGCGGTTAGTCCAGTCCATTTCAGATACGTGAACCAGACCTTCAACACCTTCTTCTATCTCAACAAAACAACCGTAGTCAGCAATGTTGGTAACCTTACCGAAGATGCGAGTATTTTCAGGATAACGACGTACCAGATCTGCCCATGGATCATCACCCAGTTGCTTAAGGCCAAGCGATACACGATTGCGCTCGCGATCAAACTTCAGAACCTTAACTTTCATTTCCTGACCGACTTCTACTACTTCACTTGGATGCTTGACGCGCTTCCAGGCCATGTCAGTAATGTGCAGTAGTCCGTCAATACCGCCAAGGTCAAGGAACGCACCGTAGTCGGTCAGGTTCTTAACGATACCTGTAACTTCCTGTCCTTCCTGCAGGCTTTCAAGCAACTGCTCACGCTCTGCACTGTACTCTGACTCAACAACCGCACGCCGCGATACAACCACGTTGTTTCTGCGACGATCAAGTTTGATAACTTTGAACTCGAGTTCCTTACCTTCCAGATAGCTGGTATCGCGAACCGGTCGGACATCAACCAGTGAACCGGGCAGGAAGGCACGAATATCATTGACTTCAACAGTGAAGCCGCCTTTGACCTTGCCGGTAATAGCACCAGTCACGATCTCTTCTGTTTCCTGAGCTTTCTCAAGAACCGCCCATGAACGGGCACGTTTGGCTTTTTCACGCGAGAGTCGCGTTTCACCGAATCCGTCTTCAACGGAATCGAGGGCGACTTCAACGACTTCACCCACACTGACGGACACGTTGCCGGTCTCGTCAAAAAATTGCTCAACCGGAATAACACCTTCCGATTTCAGACCAGCATTGACCATGACAAAGTCACCGCTGATTTCAACTACAGTTCCGGTCAGGATGGCACCGGGTTTCATTTGGGTTTGGGAGATACTCTCCTCAAACATCTCGGCAAAAGATTCAGACATTAATTTAGTGATTCCAGGGATTGAAATACAATGCTCCGGGCGTTCCGCTTCCGGGCAAGGCGATTAAAAGACACTGCGTCCATTGCAGCGGTTCGTACAATTATAATCTATTTCCAGCAAAATCAAGCACTTTTGTGACCACATCTTCGATGCCCAGATTGCTTGAATCAATGGTGATAGCGTCATCTGCAGCCACAAGGGGCGCAATCTCGCGGTTTTTATCTCGATCATCACGCTGGATGATGTCCGCGAGTAACTCGCCAATGTTAGCTGCTATACCTTTGTTAATCAACTGTTTATGTCTTCTTTCGGCTCGGATTTCAGCACTGGCCGTGAGATAAATCTTCAATTCTGCATCGGGAAATACCACGGTTCCCATATCGCGTCCGTCTGCCACCAGGCCTGGCATTCTGCGCCAGCGCCGCTGGCGATCCAGCAATGCGTCACGTAGTCGGGCTATCGGGGCTATGCGGGATGCCCGATTACCGACCTCCTCACGACGTAAATCCTGAGTGATGTTTTGCCCGCCGAGCAGTACTTCGGATCCGCCCGCCCCTCTTTGAAACTGAATAGGAGCCGTTCTGGCAAGATCCGTCAGCGCCTGAACGTCATCTTCCGGTACCTGTCGATTTAACGATGCCAGTGCGACTACTCGGTAGAGCGCTCCACTGTCGAGAAAAAAGAAACCGAGGTGATCGGCGACGGTACTGGCAATGGTGCCTTTACCAGATCCGCTGGGACCGTCGATCGTTATCACCGGTGCAAATCGGCTGGACCGGCTGGTCTGGCGGCCACCGTCAGTTGTGTCGCCAGCCGATACTTTAGGTGTAGATCGATTGCCGGCGCTGTTCATTTTTTCATCTAACCGGGTGTCGCTCATCAGGTAAGTCTCGGGTTACTTCAGGCTGCAATACTCATGTTCATACCAAGCCGGGACATCAATTCGAAAAAGCCCGGGAACGAAGTATCAATGTGCTGCGTGTCTTTTACCAGTATCGGCTTCTCGGAACACAGCGCCGCCACACAGAAGGACATTGCAATTCGATGATCAAAATGAGTTTCTACTACCCCGCCTTGAATGCGGGAGTTATTGACGATCATGCCATCATCTGTGGCCGTGGCATCGACTCCGATGGCGGCAAGCCCTTCAGCCATAGATGCAATGCGATCACTCTCTTTGACGCGCAGCTCTTCGGCACCGGTGATGCGTGTTGTACCGGATGCCTGTGATGCCGCAACAAAAATAACCGGCAGCTCGTCTATCGCCAACGGCACCAGATGCTCTGGCACATCAATGCCCTTGAGTTGTGCACTTTTTACTCTGATATCTGCAATCGGCTCATCACCTGCCATGCGCTCATTGCCAAGTGTTATATCAGCGCCCATTAGTTTCAGTATGTCGATGATGCCGGTACGGGTCGGGTTTATACCGACCGACTCAATCGTGACATCAGAATCTTTTGCGATACTGGCCGCTACCATAATGAACGCTGCCGAAGAAATATCTGCAGGTATGGTCAAATTACAACCAGTCAGCTTGCCGTTACCCTGCAGCGATACATGATTATCCTCTGTTGTGACCTGATAACCAAACGCTCGAAGCATACGCTCAGTGTGATCACGGGTTGGCGCAGGCTCTGTTATCGATGTCACTCCATCGGCGTATAACCCAGCCAGCAACACACAGGATTTAACCTGTGCACTCGCGACCGGCAAATCATAGTGGATCGCGTTAATCGAAGAAGCCGGATTAACCACCAGCGGCGGTCTGCCCTGATCGTCGCCATTGATATTGGCACCCATTTGCCGCAACGGATCAACAATACGACCCATCGGCCGGCGTGAAAGTGATTCGTCACCGGTAATCTGTGTGGCAAAAGGTTGTGCTGCAAGTATCCCTGCAATCAATCGCATCCCGGTTCCGGCATTACCCATGTATACAGAGTTTGCGGGTGACTTTAATCCATTTAACCCAACACCTTTAATGCGCAAACTGGTTTCATCAGGCCGCTCTATTGATACACCCATACTTTTAAAGGCCTGCGCAGTATTTAAACTGTCTTCACCAGCCAGAAAGCCTTCAATGACAGATTCGCCTTCAGCCAATGATGCAAAAATAACCGATCGATGTGAACAGGATTTATCCCCTGGCACCGTCACAATGCCATTCACACTGCCACCTGCCTCTACATTTGTGTTGACACTTCTCATTAAGATTTTTTGATCCTGATTATTTGATTTGCCATCAGATTTAATTTTTTACTCTCTGTACAAGAGTCTTGTCATCGACATTACTTGTCAAGCTTACCGTGTTCAGCCGCCAGAACTTTTGAGTCACGTGTTTTTTTGGCAGTAAGGAACAGTTGCTCAAGTGTTTCTCCGTCCTGAGCTTCAACCGCTCTGATCAGCTTATCCAACCCGCCCTGAAATTCTGCAAGCGAGGCAAGCAATGCTTCGCGATTGTTCAGACAGATGTCCCGCCACATCACCGGGTCACTGGAAGCGATTCGTGTGTAATCTGCAAAGCCGCCCCCGGTATGATGGAGCAATGGCGCTCGCTTATCCATCTGATACAGCGTTTCCACCAAACTAAAGGCCAGCATGTGAGGCAAATGACTGGTGGTGGCCAGGACTTCATCATGATGTTTGGGGTCCATTGTTTCCGGTACAGCACCGGTCGCTTTCCAGAGATCTGTGACAGTGCGCAGCGCCAGATCGGATGTTTCTTCTACAGGAGTAAGAATGAGTCGCTTGCCCTGATACAAGGTAGCAAAGCCCGCCTCAACACCGCTGTGCTCGGTACCAGCTATCGGGTGCGCTGGCACAAAATTACTGAAATGCTTCATCCAGCGACGAGCGGATTCAATCATGCTTTGCTTGACGCTACCCGCATCGGTGACGATGGTATCCGGTCCGCAGGCGGGGGCCAGCTCTTGCATGATTTTGTCAGTCGCACCAACCGGCGTGGTCAGCAAAACTACATCGCTGCCGGCAACCGCCTCACATAGAGAAGTAGAGTATGAATCAACAATACCGCGCTCTTTGGCACGCTTAAGATTCTGTAGCGAGCGCCCGGCACCGACAATATTGATTTCAAGCCCGGCCGCTCGCAACGCCAGTGCAAACGATCCGCCTATCAGGCCGACGCCGACGATGGTGATCTGTTGAGTCATTGTGAATCTGGGCGGTCAGTTCGTGATCGGCCCGGCGGATTGACTAACCCCGGGCACTGCTTTGGCATCAGTTTACAGGGATCACCAACACTTTGCTGGCCCGAATCGCTCGCCAAAATGTGAAATGCGACACAACCGGTGGCGCACTAACTGCTGAAGTCCATAACGCTGACAGTGCATCCCGAAACGGAACTATTCCAACGAAACGGATGCAGCCACGAATACTGCTTAGAGAAAAATAGCATGCAATCGCACCCATTCTGTTCAACCTCGACGACTACGGACCAGCCGCAACCCATAGGTGCTGGCAAGCCTCGTTTTCTCGCACTGATATTGCCCATGGCGATCACTGCCGCGTGCTCAAGCGGATTTCAGAAGCAACCGATCATCGATTACACCATTGCTGCCAATGAGCTTCCGAGCGAACAACCGATTGAAACGTTCCAGCAGGAGCCAGTTATTTCAGCGGCAAACGATGTCACGGCAATGGAGCTTGCCATGGCGCTCGAAAAAGAATCGATGCTATTGGAGCCATCAATGGGAGCGGCGATGGAAAAACCATCCATGGAGACAATGGCTCCAGCACCATTGGCAGCAAACGAGTTACCCGCACTAACCCAAGCCGCTAATGCGCAAACTGCTGCCGCTCAGGAAGCACTCGCACAGGCGGAGGCAGCGCAAACAGCACTGGCTGAGGCTGCAACAGCACAAGCTGCTGAAGCACAAACAGCATTAGAACAAGCTGCCGCCGCACAGGCAGCACTGGCACAGGCAACTGTTGCACACACCACCGCACCAACCCCTGAGTTACCAGAGCTATCCTCCATAACCGCAACACCGCTGGCAGCTAATGAGAACACAATGGCAGCCGAGCCTGCTATCGGCGCAGCACTTGAAGTACCCCTACTTTCAAACCTGCCAGCACCGGTTAGCAGTCTTCGATTCAAGCCTGCAGTCTATGCGACAGCCGGCCTTGGCATTAGCCACCTCAATCCCAACACCAGTGCAGTAGCAGGCTTCGAGTTAAACGACCCGGTCGCGCCTTCAGGCCAGATAGCTATCGGTGTCGATATTGCCAAGCGTTTGTCACTGGAACTTCACTCGGCTGACTATGGCAGCGCCAGTTTGTCACCAGAGGGTCGAATCAACTACCACATGAACGGTGTGAGTGCGCTTTTCTATGCAGGTAAAGATCGATACAGACGCCAGGGCTGGAACGCATTTGCACGCCTCGGCTACAACCAGCTAGAAAACACACCGGTCGGCAACGTACCGTTTATAAGACAAACCTCACAGCATGCGTCTTTTGGATTAGGTGCAGAGTACAATACCCGTTGGGGCATTGGCCTTCGCGCCGATGCTATAGCGTTTGACGGTGATGTACAGTACGGTCAGCTGGGCATGCTTTATCGTATGGGCCCAAAGCCTAAACAAACCAAACCACAGCTCGCTGCGTTGGACACAGATAGCAATACAGCGGCACCCGTGCTCGCCGCAGCAATGGCAGAAAAGACCACAGCACCTGCTACCTCTGTATACAAGCCATCGGGCTTTGACACCCCTGAGTTTGCGGAACCTGCCATCGGACAGGCTAACTCACAGCCTAAAGATATAGTTTACAAAACCACCTACGCAGGCGGCACTGATGCGTGTACTACTATTAACGGCACATTAAACAACGTCAATTTTCACACAGGTTCAGCAACGCTTACTTCTGCGGCTGCTGTTGCATTAATAAGAATTGCTGACACACTCAAGAGCTGTGAACATCGCCAGGTGACGGTCTCGGCTCATACAGACAATCAAGGCTCGGCTCACGCCAATAGCAACCTGTCAAAGGAACGCGCTCGTGAAGTTGCCATTTTCCTTGGTCGTCGTGGCATTGCGATGAATCGCTTGAATGCAGTCGCATTTGGTGAGAGCCGACCAATAGCATCCAACAACACCAGTGAAGGACGTTCGCTTAACCGACGAGTGGAAATGACAGTAGAGTAAAATACTCTACCCGCCACCTCAATGACTTAAGGCGCAATGCCTTAAGCTGAGCAGAACTTAAAGAATCGTAGAGAAACAAACGCTCGCACAAACACACTGTGCGGGCAGATTCACCAGATTACCTGAACGTACCACCGACTGGCAGACTCATTACTGTGTTTGTCGCTGCAGCACTATATTGACCGAGCTTTAACGACACCCTCAATATCAAGTATTGCGTTCAGTGTGTCATTCGGCAAAGCCTTATCAAGATCGATCAGCGTACAAGCAATAGAGTCTCTTGACTCGTTGATCATATGTTCGATATTCACTGAAGACTGTCCAAGCTGATGCGATATCTGTCCAACCATATCGGGTACATTCTGATGAATAACTGCCAGTCGGAAATCACTTTTTCGCGATAGCTCAATCGACGGTAAGTTAACCGAGTTTTTGATGTTTCCGTGTTCGAGAAATTCCTGCAGCTGATCAGCCACCATCATGGCGCAGTTTTCTTCTGCCTCTGCGGTAGAAGCGCCCAGGTGCGGCATAGTGATGACTGACGGGTGATTGATGGTCTCTCTGGTTGGAAAATCAGTCACGTAATTTTTAAGCTTGCCGGCATCCAGCGATTTTAAAACAGCCTCATCATCCACAATGCCGGCTCGGGCAAAGTTAAGTATCACTCCATCATCCTGCATGGCGGCCAATGCATCGGCACTCACCAGGTTTCTCGTAGCATCAATCAATGGCACATGCACAGTGATAAACTCACTTCGACTGAACACATCATCCACAGACTGTGCTTTTTCAATTTGACGACTGAGCTTCCACGCGTTGGCAACCGTCACTGCAGGATCATAACCTATCACCTTCATGCCGAGCGCTGCTGCGGCATTGGCTACTTCCACACCAATAGCACCGAGGCCGACCACACCGAGAGTGCGCCCCGGTAATTCACGCCCGACGAATTTTTTCTTGCCACCCTCCACTTCTTTATCAAGCGCTTCCCCTTCAGAGGCGAGTGCGCCGGTATAAGTTGCAGCATCTAATAAATTGCGCACCGAGATTAACAGACCTGCGATAACCAACTCTTTCACCGCGTTTGCATTAGCGCCTGGCGCATTGAACACCGGCACACCCAACTCTGTCAGTTTCTCTACCGGTATATTGTTGACCCCTGCACCTGCTCGACCTACGGCCTTGAGCTTGTCACTGAACTGCATTTCATGAATTTTTTGCGAGCGCAGCATAATGGCATCCGGCTCGGTTATGGAATCGGACACCGCATAAATTGATGAGTCAAAGCGATTCAGGCCAAGCGGTGAAATGTTGTTGATGGTTTGTATCTGATGCTGCATGGGAGTCCAATCGTTGATCCATTAGGGGCTGGCAAACATACAATACGAAGGCAGGAAAATCATACGCAACTGGATGATCCTCGCTACATCCTCGTTTCTGGATAAACACTCGCTACCAGATGGAATTTGCAGTCGCATTAGTGTTGCGGCTTACAACCGCCGTGCGAATGACGCACCACTGACAGGCTTGCCAGCGCCTTTCAATTGTGCAGCAGCGACCAGACTGTGTCTAGCGAGAATAGGCTTCACACAATAAAAGAATTCGGTGCGCATAGGATTGCCCACCTCGTCCCAGAGAAGTTCACTCTGTGTGAACTGAGAAGTTCACTCTGTGGAACAGAGGAGTTCACTCAGCGGGTTGGCGAAGCCTTAAAACTCCGCGCAGCAGACCGATCACACCGCGTTAGACTTTATTCGTCTTCGGAGTCTTCTGATGACTCTTCAGAAGCGTCATTTTCAGCATCAGTTTTATCAGCTGCAGGTGTAGCATCTGACGCTGCGGCCGGTGCATCACCCGCAGGCTTATCTTCAGGGCCTTGTTCAGGGCCTTCTTCAGCATCGTCATCATCTTCGTTGACAACGCGAACCACCTGGACGAGCTTTTCTTCATCACCTACTCTGATCAAGCGCACCCCCTGGGTGTTACGCCCAAGTACACTGATACCGTCAACAGCAGTACGTATCAATGTGCCGTTGGTCGAAATCAGCATTACCTCATCGCTATCACCTACCTGGGTAGCACCCACTACGTTGCCATTGCGCTCTGAGGTTTTGATGTCGATGACACCTTTACCACCGCGGCCTTTGGTCGGGTACTCTTTGGTGGAACTGCGCTTGCCGTAACCATTTTCTGTGGCGGTGAGAATATCCCCCTCTTCTTCCACCACGATGAGTGCGATCACTGCTTCGCCTTCGGCGATACGGATACCTCTAACACCCGCCGCTGTTCGACCCATGGTACGCACGGCAGCTTCTTCAAAACGCATTGCCCGACCATTACTGGAGATCAACATGATGTCCTGACTGCCGTCTGTCAGTGCTACGTTGATCAATTCATCATCAACACGCAAATCAATGGCGATAATGCCGTTAGCACGCGGCCTTGAGAAATTATCCAGTGATGTTTTCTTCACGACACCATTTCTGGTAGCAAAGAAAATATACTGATCTTCTGAATACTCACGCACAGTAAGCACTGCACTGACTCTTTCATCTTCTTCAAGCGGTAGCAAATTGATAATCGGCCGACCACGGGCACCACGGCTGGCAATCGGTAACTCATAGACGCGCTTCCAGTACACCTTACCGACACTGGTAAAAAACAGAACGGTGTCGTGCATACTGGCAACAAACAATTTATCAATGAAGTCTTCATCCTTCATTGATGTTGCAGACTTGCCCTTTCCACCACGCTTTTGCGCCGTGTAGTCAGACAGTGGCTGCGCTTTGGCATAGCCTGCGTGAGACAGAGTCACCACAACATCTTCATCAGAGATAAGATCTTCCACTGTCATCTCTGAGTGATCGATCATGATTCTGGTACGCCGCTCATCTCCGTATTGCTCAAGCACTTCTTCAAGCTCACCACGAATCACGGCGCGCAGGCGATCAGGGTTCTCCAGTATCTCCATGAAATCTTCAATTCTGGTGAGAATCTCACGATACTCATCAATGATTTTATCCTGCTCAAGACCGGTCAGGCGATGCAGACGCAAATCGAGGATGGCTTGTGCCTGAGCAGGTGACAGATGATAACCATCATCCAGTAAACCGAATTCAGCGCCGAGATCTTCAGGTTTTGATGCAGCAGCACCTGCTCTTTCAAGCATGTCTACTACGGTGCCGGGCTTCCAGACACCGGCAATTAATTTTTCCTTGGCCGCTGGCGGATTAGGTGCGGCTTTGATCAGCTCAATAATCGGGTCAATATTGGCAAGCGCTACTGCCAGACCTTCAAGAATATGAGCCCGCTCACGCGCTTTACGTAAATCAAAGATGGTGCGCCGGGTAACCACCTCACGCCGATGGCGGATAAATGCATCGAGTATATCTCTGAGATTCAACAACTGTGGCTGACCATCCATCAGCGCCACCATGTTGATACCAAACACCGTTTGCAGTTGAGTCTGTTTATACAGCTGATTCAGCAGCACATCACCGGGCTCACCGCGGCGCAGTTCGATAACCATGCGCATGCCGTCTTTGTCTGACTCATCGCGCAGCTCTGTGATGCCTTCTATTTTCTTCTCTTTAACCAACTCAGCGATCTTTTCAAGCAACCGCGCTTTGTTAACCTGATAGGGCAACTCAGTGACAATAATGGTGTCTTTGCCGGTTTTCTCATTGTGTTCAACAGTGGCTTGCGCACGCACATAGACCCGCCCGCGACCGGTTTCATAGGCCTCTCGAATACCTCTTGCGCCGTTGATGATCCCGTAGGTCGGGAAATCGGGACCAGGAATGTGCTCCATTAACTCAGGCAGCGTTATGTCCGGGTTGTCGAGCATCGCCAACGTGCCATTGATAACCTCGGTGAGATTATGCGGCGGAATGTTGGTGGCCATGCCCACCGCAATGCCTGATGAACCATTGATCAGCAGATTGGGTATTCGGGCTGGCAGAACATTAGGCTCTGTCTCTGAACCATCGTAGTTGGCAGTAAAATCTACCGTGCCTTTATCGAGATCTGCGAGAAGCTCACCGGCAATACGGGACATACGAACTTCTGTATAACGCATGGCGGCAGGAGAGTCACCGTCAATGGATCCGAAGTTACCCTGCCCGTCGACCAGCATATAGCGCATTGAGAAAGGCTGAGCCATGCGAACAATGGTGTCATAGACCGCTGTATCACCGTGGGGGTGATACTTACCGATCACGTCACCGACGACACGAGCAGACTTTTTGTAGGATTTGTTCCAGTCATTGCCAAGCTCACTCATGGCGTACAGCACGCGCCGATGCACTGGCTTCAAACCATCTCGGACGTCAGGCAGTGCACGCCCGACGATCACACTCATCGCGTAATCCAGATACGATTGCCGCATCTCGTCTTCGAGATTTACCGGCAGAATTTCCTTTGCAAAATCAGACATTTTTACTTAGGTAATGGCTCGGGGTCACAGTGGCGTCGACAGAGTGTGGGAGGGTTTAACAAAACACCAGAATAGTAACACATACACCTTATTAATACCTGTGTTTTCATGTGACCATCACTCACGACACGCGTGGCGGTTATCATTCGGTAATGCTACCAAGTTTTGCATCCGCACAAGGAGCCGATATCGATGGTGCCGGCTTCAGGCAATCTGGCAGAGCCTGCTGGTATTGAGCTCAATCCGCCCTGACTAAAGCAGGCCTGGTAAAGCGGGCCTGACAAAGCGGGCCTGACGAACGGACCAGGCCAGTGTCACAAACGCCCGGCAGCTTATCGCAGTCGGCAGCATGCGTCACAATGTGAAAAACAGCCGGGTCTGTGGTGTAACATTGCTACAAAATAAGACCCTCAAGCAAATTGATATCGCCGCTGACAAATAGCGCAATCGAGTGGTCAGGACAGACAAGCAATTCACAATGACAAACGTTGACGCCGCAGAAATCGAAAAATTCAGTGAAATCGCCAGTCGATGGTGGGACACGGAAAGCGAATTTAAACCGCTGCACGAGATCAACCCCTACCGGCTCGCCTACATCAATCAGCACGCACCGCTGAAAAACCAAAAAGTCGTCGATGTCGGTTGCGGAGGCGGCATTCTTTCGGAGTCCATGGCCAAAGCAGGCGCTGACGTTACCGGCATAGATTTATCACAAGCTGCTCTGGATGTTGCAAAACTGCATGCCATGGAAGCAGGCATAGACAACCTAAGCTATCAATGCTGTGGTGCCGAGGATTTCGCAGAACTTCATGCAGGCACTTTTGATGTAGTCACCTGCATGGAGCTGCTGGAGCACGTACCTTCACCTGAAACGGTAGTAGAGGCTTGCAGGACACTATTAAAACCTGATGGCGCCGCCTTCTTTTCTACCCTCAATCGTAACGGCAAATCCTATCTGATGGCGATTGTAGGCGCTGAATACCTGCTACAGCTGTTACCGCGCGGAACACATGACTGGAACCGGTTTATAAAGCCTTCCGAATTATCTGGCTGGTGCCGACAGAGCGGCTTACAAACACTCGATGTATGCGGCTTGCACTATAATCCGCTGAGTAAGGCTTACTCTACCGGTGGCAATGTAGATGTGAACTACTGTCCCTTATACACATCTCCGAGCCCACGAGACCAGAGAGGATCTCGTATGC
>CAZQKJ010000057.1:0-13623 GCA_964593315.1 uncultured Granulosicoccaceae bacterium | reverse complement strand
GGACAAATCAACATGGGAAGCATGGGATAGCGTCTGTTTGCTGCAAGCAGGCGCAAAATGCCCACCGCTTTTAGTCGATCAGGGTGGTGGAGATAACTTCCTGAAAGAACAACTCTCCTTCCCGGTACTGGAGGCTACTTGCCAATCACAAGGGATCGAGGCCACGTTGCGTCTGCAGGAACACTACGACCACAGTTACCACTTCATCTCGACATTTATCGGCGAGCATATCTCGTTTCATGCTGGATATCTGGCTGGTAAATAATCCGACCAGCGTGTCCCTGTCACTCTGTGCAGATCTGTCTGGAGGCACTTCAGTCAGCGAAACACACCCTTGCCTTTCCGATTTGTAAGGATAACCAATTGTTAACAATTAGCCTTCTACCAGTGTTCCGCCAGCATTTCGCTTAACATGCCGGTTATAAAATATTTGCGTAAGATAAATTCCCTTTATACTGCGCCGCTGCAAAAGTCGCGATCGTAATTTCGCTATAACCGCAGTTGCACCCGGACTTACCTCAATTCCATCGATAAAGACTTACACGTAGGAGTTACCTTGACTATTAATAAACTATTCGCCGCCGGATCGTTTGCGTTACTCAGCATGACATCCATCAACGCTCACGCCATGCTTCCTAATTGCGCGAGTGCTTCTTCCGATTCTGATGGTGACGGCTTTGGCTGGGAGAACAACGCTTCTTGTCTGGTCGTCACTTCCACCAGCGCTCCATCCAACAACTCCGGCAGCACATCGGGCGGCAGCTCATCAGGCGGTTTGCCCACCTGTGCGTCTGCGAGCAGCGACCCGGACGGTGATGGCTTTGGATGGGAGAACAATGCGTCGTGCCTGGTAGGTGCCTCTTCATCATCAAACTCAGGATCATCAAGTTCGGGTGGAGCATCATCCGGCTCCGGTCTGGCCAACTGTGCAAGTGCAGCAACAGACCCGGACGGTGATGGCTTCGGCTTTGAAAACGGCGCTTCATGCCTCGTAGTAAGCATCAGCGACGACGCTGGTAGCTCCACCTCTAACGGCATCAGCGATGATGCGGGCAGCGCAACATCAAACGGCATCAGTGATGACGCCGGCAGTTCAACATCCAACGGCATCACCCCACCGAGTTCTTCCACACCTGCGCCTGCTGGCAACACGGGCAACAACAGTGGCGGATCGTTCAGCTCAGAAACCGGAGGCACCTTCCTGCGCAGCGCTTCTCTGACTTCCGTTGGCACAGAAACAGTGACTGTTGGCGCTAACGGCGGAGATCTGTTTGCGACCCGTCAGGTCGGTGATTTTCTGATTAACCAAAACGCATGGCGTGCGCAGCGAGTATCGCCTGGCTATAACTGGACACAGAGCTTTTCAACCAACACCAATGGCATCCCTGTCAGTTGGAACTACGATTGGGGTCCAGGTGTACCTGGCGCAAACGGCAGAGCATCCGACGATTTCTTCGTGCGTTCCTACCCTGAACTGATACTCGGTATCAAAGACGAATTCAGAACCAGCGCGCCTAAATCAGAAATAGGCCTCCCGGTTCGCGTTGATCAAGTGCCAAACATCCAGATCGACTACGCCTTCAACGGCCCGCAGTTCGGCAACTCCCGCACGGTAGACGCATCGGTTAATCCGCGTTTCCCGAATGGATCTGTGATCGCCGGTGAACGCAACGTCGCGGTAGAGTCATTTTTATACACCCCCACAGGCGGTGTTTGTGATGACAACCTGAACGTCAGCCGCTCCAATGGCTCCAACCACGCCTACGAAGTAATGGTATGGCTTGATTCCGGTGCAGAGAGATTACCCGCTGCCTCCAGAGACTTTGTCACGGATGTTTCACTACACGGTGCAGACTATAAGGTTTACACCAAGAGCGACGACGAGCGCTACATTGCTTTCGTAGCACAGAACCCGCAAACCAGCGGCACCGTCTACTGGAACGATTTCCTTGAGTGGGCACAGGCCAACGCTCACCGGGTGCAAGAGCAATTCGGTGCTAACAGTAACTCTGTACCGATCCAGGATTCCTGGTGTATCGCTAACATCATTATCGGTACCGAGATCTTCTGGGGTGCCGGTAGCTTTGATCTAACCGAATGGACTATTACCCAAAGTCAGTAAATTGTGGTTAACAGGCCGAAATTCTGGTCGTAAGTGCTAGCACACAGACTGTCTGCGACAGTCAAAAAAACTTCCTATGAAGGATCAAAGGTAGTCGGTTCGCCGGCTACCTTTTTTTTCAATTGGAAACTTGTTTTTTCGCGTCATGACGTATAGAGTGCTTCTTATGTTCAGATCTAACCTCTCCATTTTTGCCGCTGCCTGCGCTTTTCTAACCCTCGCAGCGTGTGGCTCCTCAGATGATCCCGTGACTTCGGATCCAGTCGCCGACTCAACCAACTCTGATTTGGATGGTGCTAACCCGGTCGACAGCTCCGGCCAGGTTGAACCGCAAGCTCTCATTGCAAGCATCAGCACCGACGGCAACAACGGCGAACTGGAAACCGCCACTCCACAATTCCGATGGAGCGCAGTTGCAGAGGCAGACACTTATCGTATAACGATGACCGAAGCCGAAGGCAACTCGATTACCTACTCCGCCGGCACAGACGCCTGTGCGGGAGACGATTGCTCGGCCACACCCGAGATTGCATTCCATGACAACATGATCGACTGGTACATAGAGGCACTGAGCAACGGCGAGGTACTACAAACCTCAGCGACTGATTCTTATAACACCCCGCTCTCTCTGGCACTCACACCGGAAACATCTAACATGGAGGTGTGCGATGTCTGGCCATCTATTGCTTACGATGACTTGATTATCCTGAACAACATCTGGAACAACAGTGCGGTTAACAGTAACGACTGGACGCAACTCATCAGTGCAGATCAAACCGCAGCTAATACACCGGTAGCCTCCTGGAGCTACAACTGGTTAGGCGAAAATGACGGCAACCGCTCCGCAGTAAAAGCGTATCCCGAAATTATCTATGGCAACAAACTAGGCACTCATGTTTCCAACACCAGAGCTGAGCTTGGCATACCGGAAACTATCGATGCACTACCAGAGTTCACTATCGACTTTGCTTACTCAGAAACATTCAACGGCGATGTAGAACGCAACGTTGCGATTGAATCCTTCTTCCATGACTCATGCGATGTCACAGGCCCCTGCGATATCGTTGACAACCGCGCTTACGAGATGATGGTGTGGGTGAATAACCCGAATTCTAACCGACCCGGTGATCTGGCTGTCGAAGGAGTGATGATCGATAATCATCTGTGGGATGTCTACATAAAGTCACGCACCGGCAACAAAGAATATATAGCATTCGCAGCACAAACACCGTTTACCGAAGGCACGCTGCACTGGAATCGTTTTGTTGAATGGACACGCGACTGGACCATCGAAAATGCAACTGCCCTGGACATCAATCCTCTTACACCTGACCTTTGTATGGCTGCTATCGAAATGGGCACCGAACTATGGTGGGGTGAAGGTACATTCACGTTAGACAAGTTCGTTGTCACTAAAAACTAACTCAACAAAAACTAACTCAACCGCCGTAAACTGGCCCCGGAGATCCGGATGATTTATAAACTTGTGTCCGCTATTTTTATTGTCGGTGCTGTCAGCACTCAAGCGTACGGTCAGTCACTGTCAACTTGCCAGTTAGCCGGATCTGATCCGGATGGAGATGGCTTCGGTTGGGAGAACGGCGCTTCCTGCCGAGTTGCACAGATTTCAGGACCTGCACCGTCCGGTGGAGGCATACCTTTATGCGAAAGTGCCGCCTCTGACTTTGATGGTGACGGCTTTGGTTGGGAAAACAATCAATCCTGTCGCGTTCCAGCCTCTGGCAACAATGGTGGCGGCTCTACTGGTGGTGAAACCTTTTGCAGTTCCGCCGACAGTGACCCGGACGGCGACGGCTACGGTTGGGAAAACAATCAATCCTGTGTCGTCAGCACTGATAGCGGCAACTCCGGCGGCAGCAGCAACTCCAGTAGCGGTTCAGGTAGCGGCGCGTCTGGTTTCTGTATCTCTGCCGAATCTGATCCAGATGGTGACGGATTCGGTTGGGAGAATAATCAGTCCTGCGTAGTGCGTACTGATAGTGGTAATAACGGATCAGACAACAGTGGGAATAACGCTGGAAACAACACCGGAGGCAACACACCCAGTGTTTGCGTTTCAGCACTCAGCGATCCGGACGGCGATGGTTTCGGTTGGGAAAACAACCAATCCTGTGTCGTCACTGCAGATACCGGCAACAACAATAGCGGTAACAACGGCGGTACTACACCTGAACAAAACTTCAGAACGATAAGCCCGGCTGGTGTACTGGCGTCTGGCACACCAACATTCCAGTGGACTGCACTGGACGACACTGAAATGTATACACTGGCCATCGCAGACAGCGCAGGCAACGGTTACGCCTACGAGATTGATCCGTTACGTGCGGGTTGCCAGGGTGGCGGCACGTGTTCCGCTACTCCTGACCTTGCCTACTACGATAACGATCTCACCTGGCGAGTTAAAACCACAGTCAATGGAAGCGATGGACCGGAAACCGACCGTGTGTCCATCACCACACCGCAGAATATAAATATCCAGCCGGTCAAGTCAGGTGAGTGTGAAGCCTGGCCATCAGTCGCGTACGACAAATACGTTGTGTTGAATAACACATGGAATTCGCGCGCTATGAATAACAGCAACTGGAGTCAGAAGATTTTTGTCAGTGAAGACAACTTCGGCAATGTGACTCCCACCTGGTCTTACGACTGGCTAGGTCAATTCGATGGTGGTGAGATCGATGTTAAGGCGTATCCCGAAGTACTGTACGGTCCAAAGCTTGGTACTCACATCTCCGGTAGTAAAGAAGAAACCGGTCTGCCTGAGCTGGTTTCGGATCTACCAGAGTTTGTCGTTGAATACGGTTATACAGAAACAGGTAATGCCGAGCGCAATGTGGCGCTGGAATCTTTCTTCCACGATTCCTGCGACATTGCAGGACCCTGCGATCCCGTTGATAACCGCGCTTTTGAAATGATGATCTGGGTTGAAAACCCATCAATAAGAACCCCGGGCCGATTGACACAAACGGGGGTCATGATCGACAACCGACTGTGGAATGTCTACACCAAGCCTGACAGCGATCCACACTACATCGCGTTCACCGCACAGGATTCTCAACCGTCCGGCACAATCAACTGGAATCGCTTTGTTGACTGGACCGTCGATTGGACCGCAGAAAATTCAGAGAGCCTCGGCATTGATGTGTTGTCTCCGAATTTCTGCATGGGTGCTATCGAACTCGGCACCGAAATGTGGTGGGGCGAAGGCAGCTTCACGTTGAACAAGTTCGATGTCACTTTTCAGCGCTAGCTTATAAAACGCACTGTATAAAGCCGGGCCGCTAAGGCCCGCACAGATCTCAGACGCCTTTAAGATCGTTTACCGGTCTATCAGGTGGTCGAATAACGCGACCACCTACACAAATCCCCGTCAAGGTCTGTATAAATTCCGCGAAGCGTCGATACCCTGCCAGTAACAAATTATTCTATCTCGGGCGGAGATTGGTATGCAGCGGACTCGTGAACATCTGGAAGCAGTCAATGAGACCTACTTTGAGCACATGGCGCATGCCAGTGGCTTCGGGTTTAAGCTCTTACGCGCAGGTTGCGCCTGCCTGTTACATGGTTTGTTCCCATCGCTTTGCTGCACAACCGGCAGCCGGGCAATCACCGAATTACACGATGCCATGGTGGTCAACCGGGTAAAGAACCCACCCACGACAGCGCGTTCTTAAGTCGCTTCTGGTCAGTTGTTTTTTCGTGCAAGGTAATACCGCACAATCTATTTCATCGCCGTACACCGCCAGTTACAGTGATCGTGAATCACTAAAACACTGCTTGTTGGTTAAACATTCCAGCGGCTGGCAGGATGATCGTTGCGAACGCTGGTTACACTGCAACGGTTACACAACACATACCCACATAGGGTTGGCGGGTCAGCCACTACCAAATATAAAACACTTCTCACACGTTGTAGTTTACGGCGGTACTGCTTGTATAGGGGATAAACACCACAGAGCCTCCCTTAAAGATGAGATGCGATTTATAGAATCGGTGATAAACAGTAACCTGCCCTGTCTGGGTATCTGTCTGGGTGCACAGTTGATCGCACATGTTTTAGGCGCTGAAGTTAAACCCTTAGATTGTGGCACTACCGAGTTCGGTTTTTCTCGCATCACCCCGACCGACGCGGGCGGCGATTTCATGCACGAACCCTGTAGCATGCTGCAGTGGCACCGTGACGGATTTGATTTGCCTGACAGTTGCACCTTACTCGCAACCGGTGAGTTATTTCCCAACCAGGCGTTTCTATATGGAGATCGAACTTACGGCATACAGTTTCATCCGGAAGTGACTGTGCAGGTACTCAAACACTGGCACAGCAGAAATTTCGATGATGGATCAAACGATGAAGTCGCACGAGCAAGGCAACTGAGAGATTGCAAAGCCTACTCTGATTGCAACCAGCGCTGGTTCGAATACTTTCTGCCTCAATGGGCTACTGCGGGATAGTCACTACACCTTAAGGTCGCAAGCTCTACCCTGCCGTGCATTACCCGTCTGTCTTTCCTATCAATCTTTCAGTTAATCCTTAACCGAATAAATCCGCGAAACGTAAACTACTGTTTCACCCGTAGTACTCCGGTCAAGGCCAGGATTTCCCTGCAGGCGCGGTTCAGTAACCCACCGTTAGTCTTGTTGCGCACTCTACGTTATTACCAATGCCCATTGCTGCACATTTAAGTTGCAAGTAGTCGGTGAACTTAGGTACCGTGGCGTTTGAATTACTGATCGTTAAGGTCAGATCTGTTATCCCAAGGAGCAACCTGAATATGCTGACGCTTTTATCCCGCACAGGTCGATGTGCTAACTCACTAATCGCCGGTGCAACCGCACTGATGTTAACGGCAACTTCACCGGTATTCGCCAACGACCCACCGAAAGTGCAAGTCAACGGCACCATTCGGGGCACAATGTCATTGAACAATCCGGTGGTTATTAAAGGGGTCGCCACTGATAAAAACGGTATCAGTCGGATCGATGCCAGTATTCAGTCAATTACTACCCAACGCTTTGTTACCCAGCAGGGCGGCCTGAGCACGGAGCCAGCTGCCATAAAAGTCACCTTCTCCAAGTCCCGTACGAGCAATTGGTCTACACAATCTTTTAGACTGCCAAAAGACAGATACATGTTCCGAGTGCGAGCAGTTGATGGCTCAGGCATTGTCTCCAAGATGGTCGAAGTCCCCTTTCTGGTAGACGGTGGCGCGGCTCAGGCTACAGCACCTGCTACTCGTCCGGCAGCACCAGCCACACGCCCGGCAACACAGCAGGCATCAGCAGCACCTCGCACTGCGATTCAATTTCCAAAGAATGGTGCGAAGCTCTCTAAGGCCGCAGCGTTCACCGGCATTGCACAAGACGACCAAACCGTTGTAGGCGTCGTCGCGACCATCATGAATACTTCCACCGGTATGTATCTCGCGCCAAACGGCCGATTTGCAAAGAGTGGTCAGCTTAAGCTGCGCACTGTTCAAGGCAAGAACGCTCAATGGAGCACACCGCAGGTGACACTCCCGGACGGTGACTATCTTCTGTCGGTAAAAGCGGTTGATAACAACGGCCAGGACGGTCAGTGGGCTCAATCAAGGTTCACTGTCGCAACCGCCACAGCAGCAGTTGCTGCAGCTCCAACCGCAGCTACCACCGTAGCTGCTGGCGCGCTCGCGGCAAACGGCATGCCTTACTGCACCGCAGGTAAAGACTCCGATGGTGACGGCTTTGGCTGGCAAAACAACGCATCTTGCGTTGTTGCAGGCTCAAAGGCAGACACCCACCCGACCTGTGCCTCTTCCGGCAGCGACCCTGACGGTGACGGCTACGGGTGGGAAAACGAGAAATCCTGCATCGTAGTCACACACTGTGCTTCAGCGAATTCAGATCCCGATGGTGATGGATTCGGCTTTGAAAATAATCGCAGTTGTATTGTGTTACAACAAACTTCCGGTCACCCGGCCTGTGCCAGTGGTGCCGCCTCGGATCCGGATGGTGACGGGTATGGCTGGGAAAACAACGCCACTTGTGTGGTCCGTTAAAGACTAACTGGTAGGTATAGTGCCGCATAATTCATGCGGCACTACCCGAAGCCATCTTCCTTGCAGGTGGCTGGAATTTGCAGGTTTCGCGACTGAATGTCCGGCATCTGCGCAAAAATCTGTAGCCTTCCTATACTGACTGCAATGACTTCCATTGCAGACAACCCAGTAAGATCACTGTCAGCAACAATCGCATGTGATCGACAGTGAAACTCCGTAACCAACTTAAAGGCTACCTGCATACGGGTGCTTCACAATTGCGCGGCATTCCAAGCCGTCTGCAACACAGTACCCGACTGCATCAGGCGGCTTTGCCAGCTGCTGTATTAACGCTGGCAGTGACTTCTTGCTCGACTCTGCCAACCGTCAACCCGACTGACAACCTGTGTAATATATTCAGCACCAAATCCTCCTGGCACAGAGCCGCGATAGACATGCAACAAAAGTGGCAGGTGCCATTGTATGTCCCGATGGCGGTGATGTTTCATGAGAGCAAGTTCCAGCACGATGCCAAACCGCCCAGACGCTATGTGTTGGGTGTAATCCCTGGCAAGCGACGCAGCTCGGCCTACGGTTACGCTCAAGCTATTGACTCAACCTGGGCGGCCTATGTGGATCAAACCAACAACTTTGGTGCACAACGGACAAATTTCTATGATGCGATGGATTTTATCGGCTGGTATTTTGGTAAGTCCAAGAAACTGGAAGACATCAACAAATCTGATGCTTACAACCAGTACCTTGCCTACCACGAGGGCTGGACCGGATACCGCCGTGCAAGCTATGACGCAAAACCCTGGCTCATCAGAGTAGCGGGCGAGGTTGCCCAAACGTCAGAACGCTACAAACGAGAGTATCAAAGTTGTGCGGCGTCAATCACTGCACGCTTGTAGACCACATTCGGGATCACCTGCAAGACAAAGCCTGAACCCGTAACACAGACGAGCTACAGTTCTACAAAACGAACACTAGATTCTAGTACCGTCTCCAGTGCCACGTGCAAGGTCACCGGCAATGTAGTACGCCATCACACCGCCGGCAATGGCGCCAAACAGATGTCCTTCCCACGAGACACCGCGCTGTATAGGAAGGACGCCATAGAACAAGGTTGATCCATAGACCACAGCCACACCGATAGCGATCAGTGCAGACGATAAGCGTTTTTCAAAAAAGCCTGCGCAGACCAGAAAGCCGATCAAACCAAACACCAGTACACTGGCACCGATGTGCACTGCATCGCGACCAAACAACCACAGCAGTACTCCCGCTATCACACTGATAAGCACAACTATATCGATGCTGTTGGCTCTTGATCCCGCCAGCAGGCATAGTAGTACGACCAGCGGTACACTGTTCGCCATGATGTGCGCCAGATTGGCGTGGAGGAACGGTAAGGTCACAATACCGGCCAGCCCTTTGAATGACCGAGGAATCATCCCGAACGATTCCAGCGGCAGAAATCGATCAATAATAAACACAATCCAGATCACAGCGAGAAACAGAGCGATGCCCTTGAGATCGCTGGTAAACGAATGGATATGTTCTTTTCCTGTCAAAGATCTCATACTGAACTCTTAAAAATAACGTAATCAGACTGTCGCAATAGGATGCAACCCGACTGTAGCAGATCCTCGGCCAGCTACCACGTCAACCGCGAAGCAAGAGCACTCTGATCAGGTGTCTGGCCACCCGTTTTGGTTGCAGGGTTTGAAGGGCATGACAGGTTGCGTACTCACATACAATCTCCATCGATCAGCAGCCTCGCTGGCATGACTTTCTTGTACGGATTCAGCCGCCAAACCATTAGAATGGACGCATGAAAAATCTCTTTGATCTCGCCAATAGCCTTGAGCGCAGAAAAACATCAAGTCGACAGCTGGTAGAACACTGCCTACACAATATCGAAAACGCCGACGGTGAAGGACACCGGGCGTTTTTGTCAGTCTACCGGGAACGCTCACTGGTCGAAGCCGACGCCAGCGACGAGGCCCGTGCGAGCGGGTTTCACTTATCCCCGTTCAGCGGCATCCCACTGTCAATAAAAGATTTGTTTGATGTCGCAGGGCAATTAACGACCGCAGGCTCACATGCTCTCGACCAGCAACGACCGGCACTGCATGACGCACCGATCGTCAGCAAACTGCGTCAGGCGGGGTTTATTATTATCGGCAGGACCAATATGACCGAGTTCGCCTACTCCGGCCTTGGCATCAATGCACACTACGGCACACCGGCCAGCCCGTATGACAGAAAAACCCGGCGCATACCCGGTGGATCAAGCTCAGGCGCTGCGGTATCAGTCACCGACGAAATGGCAGCCGCCGCCATCGGCACTGACACGGGTGGCTCAACCAGAATACCGGCAGCACTGTGTGGCCTGGTTGGCTTCAAACCCACCGCCGAACGCATCTCCACTGACGGATGCATTCCGCTATCTACCTCACTCGACTCAGTCGGCCCGATTGGACATTCGGTTGCCTGCTGCGCCCTGCTCGACGCCATTATGTCGGGTGAGAACAACATCGAGGTGGAGCCGTTTCCCGAGGTCGGCCTTCGCCTTGGTGTACTGAATGGCTTTGCCATGGAAGATCTGGACGACCCCGTAGCACGCTCGTTTGATGATGCACTACAGCGTCTCACCAAACGCGGCATACTGGCTAAAAGCCACGCATTGCCGGAACTCGAGAGCTACTACGCACATATTAACCGAGCTTGTCTGGTCGGCGCTGAGGCCTATGCCTATCATCATTCGTTGATGGCTGAGCGTGAGCAGTTCTATGATCCGTGGGTACTGGCACGAATCAAATCGAGCAGCCTGTATACCGCTACAGATTACATCGATAGCTTACAACGCAGAGCGGAGTGTCAGATAAGCACAGCATCACGCAACACCGGGCTCGATGCGATCGTGCTTCCTACTGTGCCGCTGATACCCCAGCCAATCGATTCCTTGGTTAATAACACTGAAGAATCGCTCAGAGTAAACGGTTTGAATCTACGCAACACATCCATAGCCAATACATTAAACGCACCGTCAATCACCATTCCGTGTCACGGCCCCAACGAGCCTCCAGTCGGCTTTATGCTGATCGGCAAGAGCGGCCAGGACCGCGAGCTACTGGCCATCGCCAGCAGTGTGGAGCCAATCATTCGCAAAGTTCACTAACAGGCATAACGGGTGGTCTGCAGGGAGGCACTTGCCCTTCACAACTACCGATAAAAACATATAGAGCAAACTGACTTAAACCCAACCACCCATCGCGCAATAAAACCTCGAGTACAGATGCAATGAAAACAGTCAATTTCACCGCAATGAAAGACGGCACCAAAGAAGAATATGAATTCCTGCGTACTCAGGAACACAGCTTCAACGCAATGACTGCCGAGCGAATACTGCGCGAGCTTGCCTCACAAGCAACCGATACCATTGGTGGATACAAAATCACCCGGCTACAACACGCTCTGCAGTCCGCCACCCGCGCTGCCAAAGACAACGCCGATACCGACTGGATCGTCGCCGCTCTACTGCATGACATAGGTGACGGTCTCGCACCGCAAAATCACGACAAAATGGCGGCCGAGATTATCCGCCCGTTTGTTCGTGAAGAAGTGTCGTGGGTGGTAGAACACCACGGTGCTTTTCAAATGGTCTACTACGCGCAACACTATGAGGGCTGGAATCAGTACGAGCGCGAAAAACATAACGATAGCCCGTACTATCAAAGCTGCGTTGATTTTTGCGAGCGTTGGGATCAATCATCTTTTGACCCACACTACCCGATGTACGATCTCTCACACTTTGAACCGATGGTAAAAGCGGTGTTTGATCGTAAGCCGTACGATCCATCTGTGATCAAGCCAGGCGTAGTCTCCGGACTGCCACCAATGGCCGCCAACTGATGGGCGCTAACTAAACGGATCCAACTAAGCAGAAAATGAATAGATCTGTGGCCTGCCCATCGCTTTGTCCCTCGCTTTGTTCTGGCGTCCCGCCTGTCGGCCGCTCGACGCCGCGATTGCCAATCGGTGGGCGCTCATCGGATTTGATGAGGTCCGGTCTTTAAACACACACAAGCTGCACTGGCTGAATAAAAGATTCCCTGACCTTATCCGCCGTTGAACTATACTCCTCAGCTCGCGTACCTCCACTCCTGATACCTGCAGTCACAACTATGCTTTCGCAATCTATCTCTGTTTTTTTGAAAGGCCTGGCCATGGGGGCTGCCAATGTCATTCCCGGTGTATCCGGCGGAACTATCGCACTGATCACAGGCATTTACGAACGCCTGATCAACGCAATTAAATCCGCGGATTTAAAAGCCTGCAAATTGCTGCTTGCGAGACAGTGGAAGCCATTCTGGGAAACCATTGACGGCACATTTCTGACCGCGCTCTTCCTGGGGATTGGTGTCAGCATTGTGAGCCTTGCCAAATTACTCGAGTACTTACTAGAGAATCACGAAACGCTTACCATGGCTTTTTTCTTTGGCTTGATATTAATCTCGGTACCGTTGGTAGCAAAAACTGTCAAACAGTGGGGGCCATCTGCACTCATCGCCCTGGTTATCGGTACTGCCATAGCGGTCGGCATTGCCCTGCTGGCACCCGCCTCTGAAAACAGTTCCTTCCTGTACCTTTTTGCCTGTGGCATTGTTGCCATGTGCAGCATGATACTACCGGGCCTGTCAGGCTCTTTTGTGCTGATCATTATGGGTAACTATGCGTTGATACTGGGAGCAATCGGCAGCGCGAACATATCAATTCTTATTCCGCTGGCACTGGGATGCGTGTTTGGACTGATTGCCTTTTCGCACGTGCTGTCATGGATATTCAAACACTTCCACGATCAAACCATTGCTCTCATGAGTGGCTTTATACTCGGGTCTTTGGCGATCATCTGGCCATGGAAAAACACATTGGTGAATACTATTCAGCGCGATGACAAACCGCCTAAAGAAGTGGTCACTGGTTACCAGTGGTACCTTCCATCACTGACCGATGCAACCACCTGGCTAGCACTGGCACTGATAGTAGTTGGAGCCGTATCGCTTTGGATAATGGAGAAAACTACCACCGGCCGCAAGCAATCAGCGTAACGAGGCTTTACAAGCCTTCATGCACCACGCGGAATCCCACCCCACCATCTCGAAACATGCCGCTCTCGTGACCCCTGTAGCTTGAGCGTGCAAAGCTTGCGTCGTTATACCAGGAACCACCGCGCAGCACCCGGCGTTCACAATTTCTGACTTCAACAGGTGCGGCACTTTTGCCCCGCCCCTGGTAATCATCGGTCCAGCAATCTTCGACCCACTCCCAGACATTGCCGTGGGTATCATACAAACCGAATTCATTCGGTTCAAAACTGCCAACCGGTGCTGCTGACTTACCACTCCACTCACCGCCGCAAACACCACAGTTGGCAACGCCTACTACTGTGTCTCCGGT
>CAZQKJ010000056.1:0-13758 GCA_964593315.1 uncultured Granulosicoccaceae bacterium | reverse complement strand
CGGTGGTATAGAGCACGCGGTGTTGCATTTATTGTATGCACGTTTTTTTCACAAGCTCATGCGTGATGTGGGTCTGGTGACTTCCGATGAACCGTTCACCCGACTGTTAACTCAGGGAATGGTGGTTGCAGAAACTTACTTTACGGAAGATGAGCGTGGCCGCAAAGAATATGTCACATCCGGTGAGGTTGATGTTGAGCGTGATGGTAAAGGTAAAATTGTCTCGGCATCGCGCAAGTCAGATGGCTCTGCTGTCACAGTTGGCGGCATGCAGAAGATGTCCAAGTCAATTGGCAATGGTGTAGATCCACAGGAGATGATTGATCGCTATGGAGCGGATACCGTCAGGCTGTTTTCTATGTTTGCATCTCCTCCGGATCAGTCACTGGAATGGAATGATGCCGGGGTTGAAGGCGCCAGCCGATTTTTAAAGCGCTTTTACAGGACCAGCCGGGAGTTTATATCGGCCGGTAATGCCTCGAAAGCGCTGCCCTCAGATCCAAGTGATGAGCAGCGATCACTTCGATTGAAGACCCATCAGACGATCAAGAAAGTCTCGGATGATATGGAACGCCGCTATACTTTTAACACAGCCATCGCCGCGGTTATGGAGTTGTTGAACGAAGTCAATCGGTTTAAGCCTGAATCTGATTCAGACTATGCCGTCATGCGCGAGGCGATTGAATCGGCTACGTTAATGCTGGCACCGGTGGTGCCGCATATATGTCATGAAGTCTGGTATGCACTGAATGGCAGCGATACTGCCGTGGTTGATGCGAGCTGGCCTGCACTGGATGAATCAGCGCTGGTGCAAGATGAAGTAGAAATGGTTCTGCAGGTCAATGGTAAGTTGCGCAGCAAAATGACTGTTGCGACCGATGCGAGCAAAGAAGACTGTGAGTCAATGGCTCTGGCCGATGAAAATGTTCAACGCCATACAGATGGGAAAACGGTACGCAAGGTTATTGTTGTACCCAACAAGTTGGTAAATATTGTGGTGTCATGATGATGCAGCGATCGCTAAGTGTTTTGTTACTGGTGCTGGTGTCCCTGGTGTTTACCAGTGCGTGCGGGTTTAACTTGCGCGGCAGACAATCCGGTAGTCAGATGGTGGGGCAGATGTTTGTCGAAGGTGAGGGCAGCATTCTGCGCTCTTTACGCAATGCGCTAACCGCACAACAAGTACAATTTGCGGCGTTCCGGGAAGATGCAGATACACTGGTAATTATCGACAACGAAGTATTATCCCGTCGGGTGGCATCGGTGAGTGCATCGGGGCGTGTCAGTGAGTATGAATTGCTGCATGCTATCGATCTCCTGACACTACGTTCTTCTGATGGGGTAAAGGCCGGAGAGCGGTCAGTAGCAGAGTCAGGTAAGCAATCCCAGACTGTCTCAGTCATTCGGGATTACACCTATGACGAAGAGGATGTGCTTGCAAAAGATGACGAAGAAAGAATACTGCGCTCAGAGATGAGTGAGGAATTGATAAGGCATCTGGTGTTGAGAATTTTTGCAGGATCTTTGTAGCTGCAAGGTCACGATAGTGACTGACAGATTAAGTTTGCGATTCAGCAACGCAATACCTTTTGAAAATACGTCCGAATTCAATCAAATGGCTTTAACAACAATAAAAAAGAAACCCGCTCTGAGAGTTAACTCAGATGACAGCCGAGTGATCAGATGACAGCGTCCAGTCAGCAAAGAATTAGCTCGGCCTGCGAGATTCTCTATGCTGCTGCACGGCGGACCAGAGTGCTAAGCCATTTGGGGTGGTCAAGTCGTGTGCGTGAACAATTCTTTGAGTCCGGTAGCAAAGAGTTGCCGGTTGTAGAGTATCCAGAGTATGACGCTGAGCCGGTGTTGAATATGCTCGCTGAGGTTCGTAGCAAGTTGCAGGGCTCGTCAATTGATCGTTGGCTTGCAAGACAAGCAGACGCTCTACACAACAGTGCACAAATGCTTCTTCACACCAATACCCCGGCGTTTTTTGACTATTCACGACAATTGTATGGCGCGCCGGATGATCCGTTGATTGATGGCAAAAGCACTTCGTTGACGCTGGCCCGGGATTTTGACAATACATTGCTGAGCCTCAAAGATTTTGATCAGTCTTTCCTTCCGGAACAAGACGTCAGCAGTGAGAAGATGGCGGCCAGTATAGAGGCAGCTGTTGAAAAATTATTTGGAGATGATGCACCCAAGGTCAGTGTGGTCGAAGAACTGTCTGCTAATGCTTTGGCGGGTTCGGAGCGTATCCGTATCCGACGCGATGCACAATTCAATGACAAGGATATCGCCCAGCTCATTCACCACGAGGCAGGCATTCACGTTGCCACTTCCCTGAACGGCAAGCGACAGAAACAGCTTCCGATACTTGGCGCCAGTCACGCGGGCACTACGCGAACTCAGGAAGGGCTTGCCGTGTTTGCGGAATTTATAACGGGTTCAATGGATCTTGAGAGGCTGAGCCGCCTTGCGGATCGCACAATTGCCATAAAGATGGCGGTTGACGGTGCGGATTTCCTCGAGGTGTATCGCTATTTCCTGGAGCGCACAGGTGCCGAACTTCAGGCATTTGAAAATACTCGGCGGGTATTTCGCGGTGGAGTGCTCAGTGGCGGTGCGCCCTTTACCAAAGATATCGTCTACCTCGATGGCCTGATTCGTGTGCATAATTTCCTTCGCACTTTGGTGGCTCAGGGGCGACCCGATTGCCTGCTATTGCTGTTTTGCGGCAAGCTTGATCTGGAAGATATACCGGTGTTGTGTGAACTCTCTGGCATGGGATTGTGCCAGAGCCCCGAGTATCTGCCGAACTGGGCCAGTGATATGCGATTTCTGTTAAGTTATCTGGCTTATTCCTCCTTTTTAAACACCATCGACCTGAAGTCAGTTGGCGCACATTATGAACAGTTGCTTCATGATGCGCCTCTTGTTGAAATGGTCAGCTGAGTAAAAATAAAAACTACAGAATGAATTCCGTTAATTCTAATACCTCGGGTGCAGAGCAACCTGATTCGGACGCAGGTGAAGATCCTGTGACCGGGCAGGACGGCGAGACTGCATCTGGTAACAACGTCGACAGCGCAAAATTCGAGCAAGATGCTCCTGAGCGTGTCGAATCAGATCAAGACAAACCTTCACCTGAAAAGCCGGCAGCTCAGAAGCCGGTGCGCCCAAAAGTCGAAATAACCGACCAATTGGCAGATCAGATTGCTAATCGGCTGATTGATCAAATATCCGGCGGGGCAACGGTCCCGGTTCCAGATCCGGTTACTGATGTGTCTGAAGCGGCTGATGATTCAGCTACTGACGATGAAAGTGGGCAGATAGGCGAGGTTTCTGATGGCCAGGGCGATCTGCGTCAGGTTTTAGACGCAGCAACCAGCGTGTCTTCTGAATCTGCAAGCCTTCCTGATAGTGATCATAACGCTCGTGCCAGTTACAGTAACGGCGTGGGTGGACCGGAATTCAATTCGTCATCCAGTTCGTCATCAGGGTCCGGGTCCGATGACGCCGCATCAAGTACACAAGCAATCGAGCTCAATACTGATCCTGAGAATGTTCCAGCACCACCGGTAGTGCCCAATCCTTTTGGCATGGCCGATATGGTTCGCGCCTGCGATATTGAGTTTGATGAAGCCACGCGAAAACGCGCGCGAGCCTACGCCGATGAAGGCAATGTCACTCAGTTACAGTTCAACGGTGTGAAAACACTCACCGCGACAGTTAATGGGTCGGATGATAACGTCTATCAGCTCAAAGTTGATATCACTCGTGGCCGTGAAAATTTAAGCCTTCGAGGTATTTGTAATTGCCCGGTGCGTATTAACTGTAAGCACGTTGCTGCCGCTTTATATACCTGGATAGAAAACGAAGATGCACCGGTCAGAGCGGTAGACTCGGTAGCGATCTGGCGTACAGCACTTAACAATCAAACTGAACAGGAAGATCAGTCTCTCTCTGCTGATGCGGTAGTGGTTTTATATCGAATCAGACAAACGCGAATGAAGCAAGATGTGCGTTATTCGGTCTCTGCTTTTTCGGCGCGTAAGCTTCGAAGTGGTGGTCTGGGTAAGTCCTCACCCCTGCCATTGGATCGGCGCCACTTTGATTCATCCGATCTTACCAGCCGTGATGCTCGCATATGTAATGCGTTGATCGGATTGAAAGATAGTCCGTCGGGGTTACACCTGAGTGGTGAACATGGCTATATGGTGTTTCGCTGGATGATCGAAAGTGGCAACTGTTACTACGAAGCCTTAACCAGCAAGCCGTTGCGAATTGATGTTAATCGAAGTATTGGTGCTGAGTGGGAAGAGGCTGATAATGATTTACGAAAACTGAAGCTTTCGCTTACCGGTTCCACTGCGCCGTTTGTTTGTATGCCTACCCAGCCTCCCTGGTACATCGATACTGAGTCTGCGCGTTGTGGCGTAATAGATACAGATGTTCCACCGAGGTTTCTGGCAGGGGTGGCGTATCTGCCACCGGTTGCAGAAGCCGATGCCATGCGTATATCAGAGCTTATGGTGGAGTCGCTCGAGTCGGTCGATTTGCCGCTGCCAGCTGCAGTAGATATTCGCCAGATTGCCGGAGTAGAGCCACGCGGTGTAGTGATATTGACCGCACGTAAAGACAGTGGTGGTACTCATCGCTACGCTGAAATATTGGTTGATTATGACGGTGCAAGACTGCCGCATATGATGGCAATCGATGGTGAAAAAGAATTTTTGCATCGCCAAAGCGATGGAGAATTTGTACGTGTGGTCAGAATGGCGCAGAACGAATTGGCGCTGATTAATGAATTAACCAGTGCAGGCTTGCCTGAATGGGTAACGACACGGCAGAGTAAAGGCAACATCATTTTAAATGTTGAAGCTAAAACATCAAAAGACATGGTGTTATGGCAAGATCTGATTGACGGAAGATTATCTGAGCTGCGTCAATCAGGATGGATTATTGAACGTACTCCGGAGTTTGAATTCCGTATTGTCACATCCAAAGAGTGGCAGATGAATGTTGATCACTCGCCGGCTAATAACTGGTTTGATCTTGATCTTAACTTCACAATCGATGGTCAAACCATTTCATTGATACCGATTCTTGCGAGCTTTGTAGAGCGAGTCGGACCTGACTTGCCTCGCTATCTTGAAGATCCGGAAGCCTCCGCCACAGTTTGGTTGGATGATGAAACGCTGATAGAGTTCCCAATGCACCATATACGTCCGGTGCTTGAAGTATTGATCGAGATGCATGATCACGATGACGGAAAACTTCGTTTATCTGATCTTCAGGCGACCGTCATTAGTGACATTGCAGAAGGTATTGAAGCAGTCGGTGAGATCGAGCTGGACTGGGAAGTATCTGGCAGGCTGGGTCAATTGCTGCAGCGCATTAAAAACTTCGATGGAATCGATCCGGTAGAAGTGCCTGAGGCGTTAACTGCAGATTTACGTGACTACCAGCGGGAAGGTCTTAACTGGTTACAATTTTTACGTGAATTCGGCTTCGGTGGCATTCTTGCCGATGACATGGGGCTTGGTAAAACAGTTCAGGCGCTGGCAACCGTACTGGTTGAAAAGCAAAGTGGTCGTGCAACGAATCCGTCACTGGTTGTAGCACCCACAAGCTTGATGGGTAACTGGCGCCGGGAAGCCGAGAAGTTTGCACCGAATCTTAAAGTGGTGGTACTACACGGGGTTGAGCGTTCGGAGCACTTTGGTTCACTGCAGGATTATGATCTGTTGCTAACCACCTACGCCTTGTTATCGCGCGATGAAGAAGTGCATCTAGCCAATAATTATCACTACCTCATACTTGATGAAGCCCAGGCAATAAAAAATCCTTCCACTAAGCAGGCAAAGGCTGTGTGTAAAGTGAAAGCTGAGCACAAGTTGTGTCTAACGGGTACGCCGGTTGAAAATCATCTGGGTGAAGTGTGGTCGCAATTCCGTTTTCTGATGCCGGGCTTTTTTGGTGATCAAAAACTTTTTAATCGATTGTTTAGAAATCCGATTGAAAAAACTGCGGATACGCTTGCGTCAAAGGCACTAACGAATCGACTCAAGCCTTTTGTTATGCGCCGCAGCAAAGATGCTGTTGCGTCGGAACTGCCGTCGAAGACTGAAATAATTCATCGCGTTGCATTGCATCCTGAGCAGGCTTCTTTGTACGAAGGGATTCGCGCTGCTATGGAGACGCGCGTCAGGCGTGCGTTGACAGAAAGTGGTTTGGCTCAAAGCCATATTACAGTGCTCGATGCTCTGTTGCGCCTGCGCCAGACCTGTCTCGATCCGCGTTTGGTTAAAATGCAGAATGCACAAAGCGTCAATGCATCTGCAAAGCTTGATGCATTGATGGAGATGCTGCCAACTTTTGTGGAGGAAGGTCGTCGTGTGCTGTTGTTCTCTCAGTTCACTGAAATGCTGACACTCATCGAAGACAAAATTCTCGAAGCGGGTATTACCTATACCAAGCTCACCGGTAAAACGCGTAAGCGTGATGAAGTGGTTGATGAGTTTCAGTCCGGGAACGTGTCTGTATTTCTTATTTCACTCAAAGCCGGTGGTACCGGGTTGAACCTGACCAAGGCTGATACAGTAATTCTGTATGATCCCTGGTGGAATCCTGCAGTCGAAAACCAGGCTATTGACCGGGCACACCGAATTGGTCAGGACAAGCCGGTCTTTGTCTACCGTATGATCACAGAGCAAACAGTTGAAGAAAAAATTGTTGAAATGCAAGAGCGCAAGCGTCAGCTCGCCAATATTGTGGTCGAAAATCAGGAGCAAGGGCTCGGTAAGCTTGAAGCAGACGATATCCTGGATCTGTTTACCTGAGGCTTTACGCGTGTCAATTCTAAAATCGGTACCTGGAGCGAATCTCCGGGTCTGGCTTTACGATGCATAAAACACTTGCAAGCGATACGATAAGCTGGAAAGATTCAGCGATTAAGCTGGATGCCACTCGATAGAGTATCGGTGCATCTGCTGCCCTCGTTGCGAATACCATTCTTACTGTCTCTCACAGCGCGATCGCGCTTACCGTGCCGCCCGCAGAACTATGACCGATCTAAATTCACGTGTGATCGCAGGCTCCGAAGAATGGTGTTCCCTTGCGATACTCGGCATTCCAGCTGTTAAAGCGCGTATTGATTCAGGGGCTCGCACGTCATCACTGCATGCACTGAATATAAGGCCGTTTACGCGTAACAATACGCGTTGGGTATCCTTTGAAGTGCATCCGTTACAAAATGAGCGGTCTACCGTGTTGCGTTGTGAGGCCAGAGTACTTGATCGGCGTTCGGTTAAAAACAGCGGAGGTTCCTCTGAGAAGCGCTACGTAATAAAAACCACTCTTGGTTTGGGTGACGGGGAGTGGGAGATAGAACTAACCCTTACCAACAGAGACAGCATGGGTTATCGAATGTTAATCGGTCGCGAGGCCATGAGCAGAAGGCTGCTTGTAGATCCGGCTGAAAGTTTTTTATTAGGGAGCAAAAGTCGGGAAGATATTGCCAACATATACGCTAAGCATGAAAACCAGGCTGATGGTTTACGCATTGGTTTACTGGCGAGTAATCCTGCTCTGTACAGCAATCAAAGGATTATAGAGGCGGGTAAAGAGCGAGGTCACGATATACGCTTTTTTGATATTCGTCAGTGCTACATGAAGCTTGATGCAGAAGCACCTGAAGTACACACCCGGGGCGGGATCATGCTCAATGATCTCGATGCGGTGATTCCGCGGATCAAGCCTTCAATTACGTTTTATGGCTGCGCATTGACACGACACTTCGAGAGCATGGGTATACCTTGCCTAAATATCTCTCAATCAATTAGTCGTTCCAGAGATAAGCTTTATTCGTTGCAGTTATTGCTGAAAGAAGGGCTGGATATCCCGATCAGTGGTTTTGCATCATCACCCATGGATACCGATGAATTGATCGAGATGGTCGGTGGTGCACCTTTGATCGTGAAGTTATTGGAAGGCACGCAGGGCCGTGGAGTGGTACTGGCAGAAACCTCTAAAGCTGCTGAAAGTGTTATCAATGCATTCAAGTCACTCAATGCGAATCTGCTGGTGCAGCAGTATATAGCTGAAGCGGAAGGTAAAGACCTACGCTTATTTGTTGTAGCAGGCAGAGTGGTCGCGAGCATGCAACGTGAGGCAGCACCCGGTGAGTTCCGGGCCAATATGCATCGTGGTGCTACCGCTACCAGCATCAAACCTACTCCTGAAGAAAAGAAGGTGGCCATTCGTGCAGCAAAGGCGATGGGGCTTGCAGTTGCGGGCGTAGATATTATTCGCTCAAGAAATGGACCGCTATTGCTTGAGATCAACTCGTCACCAGGTCTTCAGGGTATTGAAGAGGCTACAGGTAAAGACATTGCCGGCTCCATGATTTCAGCGGTAGAAAGAATGTGTCAATGGAAGCGGCAGCTAAGCACGGATACCGTACTCTGAGTTGCCGCGCCTCAGCTAATGAAGGGCTCTTGAAAGCGTAAAAGCCGCCAAGTATTTCTGCAGCTACTGCCACGCAAACCTGGGTTGGCCAAAGTGTGCGACTCGTGTTTCCAGGCCTCGCAATCCCACTTCGATGAACTGATAGATAATGGCTGCGGTAGGGCTATAGATTGAAGTGCCGACACTGGGAATGTGCATGGACATAACAGATCTGCTGTTTTCGGGCTTGTTACCCTTTATTATTTTTCTGGTGTTTGGATCTATTGGCGTATCGTCTTCGTAGCTGATATCAAGGGTGATTGTTTCAAGTTCTACTAACGGTATTCTGTAAACAGCTGCTACTTCATCAGGATTGGGTCTAAGGTTGCTGGCCGCTTCACTCAAAATCACGACGGGGCTGATATTGAAACCGGATTGAGTCTCTATGTCGTCAAGTTGACCGAGTACTCTGGAGTGTGATTGGGGCAGGTTTAACTCTTCTTCTAGTTCTCGAACTGCGGCATCGATGATGTTTTCCCCTGCGTCAACTTTCCCGCCTGGTAGTGCGTATTGTCCTGGGTGATTGCGCAGTTTGCTACTTCTTCTGGTGAGTAATATGCAGGCTGGCTCTGTTTCTGTTCCCGGTAGTATGCAGATCACCACCGCTGCTGCCGTCAGTGTGTCTGCTTCTTGTGCTATACGCTTGAAGTGACTGAGTTTTGAGGAAATCGCTTCAGGTAGCAGGTTGTTTTGATCAGTTAATGGCATTCATCGACTGTCTTAATAATTTGGTGTTCGGGTTATTTTTCATTTTCACATTGTTCTTTTTCACATTTTTCAGGGATTCTTAGCTTTAGGTAGTTATGGTGAAATGATCAGAAAGATGAACCTGGTGTTTTTAGAAACTCAAGCTCCTGTTCAGTCGATTCGCGATTCAGTATTTTGTTTCTGTGCGGGTATCTGCCAAACTTTTGTATAATCTCCCGATGTTTTATTTCGTATTTAATGGTGTTTTCGAGCCCTGTACTGTTAAACAATTCAATGGCGATATCGTGAATTTTTTCTGACTCACTATGCATATAGGGCATCAGCAGAAAGCTCTGTTTTATTACATCAAGATCTTCAAGGCAGTTCTGTGATACCGCTTCCTGTGCGAGCGCCAAAGCCAGTGGATCGCAGGCGAAGGCCAGTGGTGTATCGCGGTGAATGTTTCTTGAGAACTGATCCAGTACAATGATTTCTGCCAACCGGTTTTCGGCGCTGGTTCTCCATTCATAAAGTTCCGCTTTTGCAGCGGATGCCTGAAGCTGGCTGAACTGTGCCGTTAGCATAAGATCGAATTCGCTATCTTTTTTAAACCACAATTTACTGTCTATGGCGTTAAACCAGAAATCGATTATGTACTCGGGTGTCAAAGACATCGTGTGGCCTGTGTGTATTGTGGCTATAGGATATGGATATACTGGTAGGATGGCCTACATCGTAGCCCCTATTTGCCAGGGAATAAACTCGTGGTCTCCAAGGCCGTGTTGCTCGCTCAGTGGTTTTTGGCCCGAGGCCACCGCCAGCAGTAAATTAAAAATCTCCTGGCCTACTGCTTCTATGCTTGCACCTTCGGTGACTATTTTGCCTGCGTTGATGTCCATATCATCCTGCATACGATCATACATCTCGGTGTTGGTGGCGATTTTTATACAAGGTGAAGGTTTACAGCCATAAGTAGAGCCACGTCCGGTGGTGAATGCCACCAGGTTACAGCCGCCCGCGACTTCTCCTGTGATCGAGGCCGGGTCGTATCCCGGGCTGTCCATGAATACAAAGCCATTGCTTTCGACCCGCTCTGCATATCGGAAACCCCATTGAGGCGTGTGGTGCCACCCTTGGCAACGGCCCCCAGTGATTTTTCAAGTATGGTGGTCAGTCCGCCCAGTTTGTTACCCGGTGACGGATTGTTGTCCATTGATCCGCCGTTCATCTGTACGTGCTTTTCCCACCACTGTATCCGCTCGATCAGTTTTTTTCCGATAGCTTTATCGGTGGCGCGACGAGTGAGTAAATGTTCGGCGCCATAAACCTCAGGTGTTTCTGCGATAACAGCAGTGCCGCCGTTCTTTACCAGCAGATCTGATGCGTAACCGAGTGCCGGGTTCGCGGTAATGCCGGACCATGCGTCGGACCCACCACACTGTAGTGCTAACATCAAATCGGATGCCGGGCAGTCTTGTCGTTTGACATCATTCACCTGCGGCAACATCTCTTTGATTCTGGCAACGCCTGCCTCTATGGTTTTCTTATGTCCGCCAACAGATTGAATATTCATGGTGCGTAACAACGGGCCGCGTTCAAGTTTTGAGTTTTCAATCAATGTGCTGACCTGATTCACTTCGCAACCCAGGCCGACCAACAGAACACCCCCGACGTTTGGATGCTGTGCATAGCCCCAAATCACTCGTTGCAGGTTGTCGTATCCATCTCCGCTATCAGCAAGACCACAGCCTGTGCTGTGTGACAAGCCCACTACGCCATCGATATTCGGGTACTCAGCAAGTATTGATTCATCAAATGCATTGGCAATGCTTTGCACAGCGGTAGCCGAGCAGTTTACACTTGCAAGTACCGCAATATAGTTGCGGGTGCCGGTTTTACCGTTGGGCCTTTTAATACCTTTGAAGCTTGCACGCTGTTCAACTGGCAATAGCTGAGGCTCGGTACTGTCAGTGCCGAACTCGTATTGATGATCGGTGTTTCTGAACTCAATATTGTGCGTGTGTATGTGTGTGCCTGTACTTATGTCATCGATTGCATAGCCGATAATTTGAGCGTATTTGGTTATCGCATTGCCTTTTGCAATATCTGACAAAGCCACCTTATGGCCTTTGGGAATTTCATCTGTAGTGGTAATCGTTTGAGTGACTTCACCCGCTGCAATGTCGCGTAGTGCTACGGCTACGTTGTCTTCACTGCTGAGTTTTACCAGATCGGAGTTATCTGAGGCAGGTTTTGCCCAGTGAATAGTGGCATCGCTACTCATGATTTTTGGTCTCTGTCGTAGTCGTCAATATAGTGTTGCACCACCTCTTCTATGGAGGCGTCCAGCGGTAGACCGAGCTGCAGGGCCCGGGTATTGTCTGTCTGCTCAGGCCAGCCACCGACGATTCTCACGATGACCGGATCGTGCTTTACTATGTGCTCACCCATGTGTCGGTTGCCGGCAACAGTCTTTAGGGCTGCGATCATATCTTCTACTGTTGTGTTGATAGCGGGTAGCCCGACACCTCTGTCACTGCCAAGTTCTGCTGCGGGTACTTCCGCAAGGCGTACGATGCCGCTGACGATACTGCGGTAACCAAGCACCGCTACTTTCTGTTTCAGGTCAACCGGGATAATGCAGGGTTCCCCTGCTAGTGGTTCACGAAACAAACCGCTAAGAAAACTTGAGGCTGCCAGATTGGGTTTGCCAGGTCTCACTATAACCGTTGGCAGTCTTGCGCTGCGTCCGTCAAAAAATCCTTTACGGCTATAGTCATTAATCAGTAGCTCACCAATAGCCTTGGTTGCACCGTAGGTAGTTAACGGTGTTTGTTTTGAATCATCACCCACTGATGATGGCATGGTATCTCCGCCGAAGGCGGCCAGAGAACTGGTAAACACAACTCGGGCATTGTTGTTTTGTGCTCTGATGTTTTCGAACAGATAGCGTGCACCATCAAGGTTGACCTTGAGTGCCAGGTCAAAATCCTGTTCGCCATGACCGCTCACAATTGAGGCAAGGTGAAACACCACATCGTAAGTATGGTCAAACAGGGAATCTACCCAGCTTTGATCTGAGATATCTCCGAACCGGGTTTCGATTTTATTGTGTTCTTTTAAGCCGTTGTGCCAGAAAACCGGTTCTGCAACATCTGCCAGTACTATTTTTTCTATGTCTGCTGATTGATTGTTATCGAGATTCAGGTGGCCACGTTGCAGGCATTCCTGCGCCAGTCTTTGGCCGATAAATCCAGCGCCACCGGTGATGAGTATTTTCATTGGGGAGCTTCCTTAATGATTGTGGCGCGGTAACTCTTCAGTCACGTTGTGATACGCCTCTGACAATTCTATGCATGCGCCGTGTGCCAATTGACCGACCGTTGTTCGGTAAATATTTTGCCACGGGGTTTGATCGTCAGGGTAGTCAGTTTTAGCAGTGCGTGCTGCGAGCTCTGCATCGTCGACCAGCATATTGACAGAACTTTCGTTCATATCGATGCGGATGGTATCGCCGGTTTGAAGTAGAGAAAGTCCGCCACCTGCAACGGATTCGGGCGATGCATTTAAAATAGAGGGGCTTGCCGATGTGCCCGATTGTCTGCCGTCACCAATGCAGGGTAATTCTGTGATACCTCTTTTAATCAACGCGTCTGGTGGCTGCATATTGACCACCTCTGCTGATCCCGGCCAACCGATAGGGCCTGTGCCGCGCATCACCAGAATGCAGGTTTCATCAATATTCAGATCGGGGTCATTTAATCTATCGTGGTAATCCTCTGAACCTTCAAAGACTATCGCACGACCTTCAAATACACCGTCTTTTAAAAATCGCTCACGGAACTCATCACTGATGACGCTGGATTTAAGCACTGCGGAGTCAAACAGATTGCCGGACATGACCAGAAAACCTGCACGCTCGCGTATCGGCGTTGCAAATGATTTTATAACCCGCTCATCACTACTGATGGCTTGTGAGCAGTTGTCACTGATAGACTTGCCGTTGACAGTTAACGCGTTATCGTTAAGTTTGCCGTGGCGCTGAAGTTCACCCATTACCGCTTGCACGCCACCGGCTCGGTGAAAAGACTCACCTAAATATTCACCCGCCGGTTGCATGTTGACCAGTAACGGTATGTCATAACCATGTAGCTCCCAGTCCTTCACAGAGAGCTCAACATTCATACACTTGGCAATCGCATTGATATGTATCGGTGCGTTGGTTGAACCGCCAATAGCGGAATTTAGCGCGATGGTATTTTCAAACGCCTGCCGAGTCAGTATCTTTGAAGGGGTTAGATCTTCTTCAACCATATCAACAATGCGCTTGCCGGTTTCATAGGCTATTTGTAAGCGCTCTCGATAGGGTGCGGGAATAGCTGCGCAGTCGGGTAACGACATACCAAGTCCTTCTGCCAGTGCGTTCATGGTTGATGCCGTACCCATGGTGTTGCAGTGACCGGGGGAGGTGGCAGATGATGCAGTAATTTCCATGAATTCGTCGTAGTCGATTTCACCCGCTGCAAGCTTTAATCTGGAGGCCCACACGATTGTGCCGGA
>CAZQKJ010000055.1:0-13793 GCA_964593315.1 uncultured Granulosicoccaceae bacterium | reverse complement strand
CACCGCAATCCTGCCCGGCAACCAATAGCGCAATATCACCGCCCATCTTTTGTGCCGCAGTAACGACGCTCAAAGTGGAAGGTTTGAGTTCACTGTTGTCGTGATCTGCAATTATCAAAGTAGCCATAATCAAATTACCTTCGCTTCGTTTTTCAGTTTATCGACAAGATCCGCCACCGAGCCTACAATTTCACCCGCTTTGCGCTGCTCAGGCTCTTCCACCTTGATCACTTTTAGCCTGGGTGCGATATCCACTTCAAGCTCAGCTGGAGACAACACATCCAAAGGCTTTTTCTTGGCCTTCATAATGTTAGGCAGTTTTGCGTAACGCGGTTCATTCAACCGCAGGTCAGTAGTAATCAGAGCCGGCAGCGACACATCAATTGACTCCAGCCCACCATCGACTTCACGGGTAACTTTCATTTTATCGCCATTGACTTCCACTTCGGACGCGAATGTCGCCTGAGGCCAGTCCATTAGTGCGGCAAACATTTGTCCAGTCTGGTTGCTATCGTCGTCAATGGCCTGCTTGCCAACAATAACCAACCCCGGCTGCTCTCGTGCTGCAATGGCAGCCAGAAGCTTTGCCACCGCCAGTGGCTGCAACTCTTCATCGGTTTCCACCAGTATGCCGCGATCGGCACCCATCGCCAGCGCTGTGCGGATAGTCTCCTGAGACTGGCTCACGCCCATTGACACGGCGATCACTTCATCGGCCTTGCCAGATTCCTTGATTCGAAGCGCTTCTTCCACCGCAATCTCATCAAAAGGGTTCATCGACATTTTTACGTTGGCGAGATCAATGCCTGTGCCTTCCGCATTGACTCGCGCTTTTACGTTGTAGTCAAGAACACGTTTCACCGCGACTAGTATTTTCATATGACATTTATCCCACTAAACAAAAATTAAGTAACTTAACCTTTTTACTTTATCCCAGACGACAATTTAACTGCATAGCACCAACGACACCAGCTGCCGACGGCACGACCCGAACGCCTGTATTCGCTCCGGTATTTGAACCAGTAGTCTTGCGGGCCTGAGACTCATTGAAGCTGTATCTGCCCACTGATATTGACGGTAATTCTAGACTGTCCAGCTTCGACTGCCGGAGCACTTTCCACAGATCGAGCTAATGTTGCCTGCTCCAAACGGGCTCGACCCCGGCCACCGGTATTGATATTGATCTGCATGACACGGTATGACGCAGCCCCCATGTTCTCCTGCACGATCACAGATCTTCGCTTGAAATTATCGAGCGCTTCGCTGATGAGCGTGTCTTCAAGTTCCTTACGGGTTTCATCCTGTGCCTGAAACAGCATTTGCTGCACTTTGAGTTTGCCTTGCAAAGTCTGCAACGCATCTTTCAGCTGATCAAAATCCTCACCCTGCAGATTGAGAGTCTGGGATGAGCGCCAACCGACGACCCGGTTTTGCTCATACAACGGGTGAGTATTGTAGTTTCCTGTAGCCGCCTCTATCCGATCAAATGCAGCGAGCTCTGCAAGTGCCCACGCCATGTCCGCGTTGATCTTGCTAGCCAGTTTAGCGATCTCTCGATCCTCATGTTCAACTTGTAGACGCACGATCATCAGGTCGTTGGCAACCTCGCCTTCGGCACTAGCCTGCAAGGTGTACTGATCATATAAAACTTCATCTTGAGCCAGCGTATTACCACACAATAAAATACAAAAGACCAGGCACACAAACAGCGCACGCAAGTGATCTGCTGCATTGCTGACTTTCGATAAGACGTTATGCTTCAACTAGCGCTCCAGGATCGCAGTCACACCCATACCACCGGCAGTACAGACCGAGATTAACCCTTTACCGCCATTGTTCTCATCGATAATCTTTGCAAGCGTGGATACAATTCTGGCACCGGTTGCAGCAAACGGATGACCCACTGCAAGACTACTACCCTTAACATTAAGCCTGGCACGATCAATACTGCCCATGGCAGATTTTCTACCCATCCGTTTAACGCAATACTCCTCAGACTCCCACGCAGCAAGTGTACACAGGGCCTGAGCTGCGAAAGCTTCATGGATTTCATAAAAGTCAAAATCCTGCAGACTGATACCAGCACGATCAATCATATCGCTAACCGCCACAGTTGGCGCCATCAACAAACCCTCGCCCTCTTCAAAATCTACTGCAGAAGTCTGCCCGTGCGTCAGGTACGCTAGAATTGGCAAACCGCGTTGTCTTGCCCACTCTTCGCTGGCGAGCAGCACCGTCGAGGCGCCATCAGTCAATGGCGTACTGTTACCGGCCGTTAGTGTACCTGCATCAGATTTATCATAAGCGTGTCTGAGCTTTGCGAGCTTATCTATTGAAGTATCCGGACGCATGTTGTTATCCCGAAGCACCTTGTTGCAAGGAGTAACAAGATCGTCAAAGAATCCTTCGTTGTAAGCAGCAGCGGCTTTAATATGGCTTTCATAAGCAAGCTGATCCTGTGCTTCGCGAGTAACGCCCCACTCTTTAGCCATTATCTCGCAGTGTTGCCCCATCGATAACAAGGTACGCGGCTCATTCACTGAGGGTGGCACAGGCTTAAGCTCACCAGGCCCGAAGCCTTTGAACAACTTTACACGTTCCATAACGGATCGCGCACGCCCAAGACTCACCAGGCGTTTGGAAAACTTTTTGCCAAACACAATCGGCACATCACTGACGGTATCTGCACCGCCCGAGATCGCACACTCGATTTGCCCTGTGGCAATTTTGGCAGACGAGATTAGCGCCGCCTGTAAACTGGTACCACAGGCCTGTTGCAGTGTTGCACCGGGTGTCAGAGGTGAAAGCCCGGTACTGAGCACCGATTCCCTGGCAAAGTTCCAGTCACCGGAGTGATTGATTACCGCACCTGCGATGACCTCGTCAATTAGCTCACCTTCAAGGCTGTATTTCTCTACCAGACCATTGAGTGCCGTGGTAAGCATATCTTGGTTAGAAAGATCTGAGTAGGCAGAGTTAGACCGACAAAAAGGTATCCGCATACCACCGACTACAGCGACAGGTCTTAGGGTGTTGTTCATATTATTTTCCAGTACTTGTTACTGAGTGGATCCGATAAGAAAACCGGATCAAAACAGGAACAGGTTTATTACTTAAGAACGTGTTTTGAGATAATTCATCGGACCACCTCTGAACGGCGCGAAGCCGGTGCCAAAAATAATACCTGCATCAAGGAGGTCATCATCTTCGACAATACCATCGGCACTACACGCTTTACATTCATCCAGAAATGGCTTCATTAAACGCTCTGCCAGCTGATCCAGATCGCCATGATCTTCGGCTTCTTCTCTCACCGGTTTATCGTTGGACCATTCATAGAAGCCACTGCCAGACTTTTTGCCAAGCTTGCCTTCATCAACCATCTGGGTGAGCCGCTCTACCGCTTTGGTTATATCCTTACCCCCCACGGTACCCACAACACTTTTACAAATATCCAGACCCACTGTGTCGGCAAGTTCTATAGGTCCCATTGGCATACCGAAATGCGTAGCAGCTGCATCGATTGCCTCTTTGGATACTCCTTCATCATAGATATTCATCGCCTCAAGCATGTACGCAGCAAGAACCCGGTTAACCAGAAAACCCGGACTGCTTTTAACGGGTAACGGAAACCTGCTTATCTGACCACAAAAAGCACTGCCGCTTTTGATCATTTGCTGTGAGGTATTGTCTGCATACACCACTTCGACCAAAGGCATTTTTGCCACTGGATTAAAAAAGTGCAAACCGACCAGACGCGATGGATTTTCAAGTACCTGCGAGAGTTCTTCCAACGGAATAGCTGAGGTATTGGTGGCGAGTACCGCATCGGATCGCATCCGTGGTTCGATACTTTTGTACAACTCTTGTTTGGCTTCTTTGTTCTCAAAGATCGCTTCAATGATGACATCAGCGCGTGCGACGCCATTGCCTTCAACGTCAGGCATAAAACGCGCGAGTGTCGCGGCGGCTTCGTGCTTGCTGCGAGATTTCTTCTTAAACAATTTTTTCGCACGCTCAATTGCAGGCTCGATGTATTTCATTTCGCGATCCTGCACTGTCACTTCCATTCCTCGCAGTGCACACCAGGCAGCAATATCCCCACCCATCACACCAGCGCCAACCACATGGACGCGACGACACTTAAATGATTTATCTTTACCGAGACCTTTGAGTCTTTCCATCAGATGAAAAACACGCTGCAGACCGCGCGCTTCATCGCTAACCATCAACTGCCCAATCTGCTCAGCTTCGGCTTTGAACATGGCATCGCGATCGCCACGATGTTCTTTCCACAAGTCGATTATCTTGTAGGGACCAGGATAGTGATCAGGGTTAGCTTTCTTTTCAGTACGACTCACCATTTGCCCGGCCAAAACATTTCTGGCAGGCCCACTATTGGTTGCCCGATCAGCAATTGATGCGCCTCTGGATTTTCTTTTCTTAAGTACCGCCCTGCGCGCCGCCCAGTGCAAGTTGGCATGCGGACCCACCACTTCATCAATCATCCCGAGACCACGTGCCTGACGGGCGCGGTGCATCTTGCCAGTCAAAATTGCGGTCATACCTTTCATGCCACCCACACGTTCTGTCAGGCGTACCGTGCCGCCAAAGCCCGGCAATATTCCAAGCTGCACTTCGGGTAAGCCGATACGCGTGTCGTCTGCGTCTGCCGCAACGATATAATTACAGGCCAGCGCCAACTCATAGCCACCACCCAAACAATGCCCGTGTACGGCGGCTACCGTATGAAAAGGCAGTGCTTCGAGCTTATGGAAAATTGCCTGCGCCTCGAGGGTCTTTGCAGTGACCGTCGCAGCATCGGTGAATTTTTCAAATTCACGTATATCCGCCCCAGCGATGAACCCGGCTTCTTTTGCAGATCCAATGACCAAACCACCCTGTGGTGGATTGGCCAGCAGGTAATCAAGCACTTGATCGAACTCAGCCAGGGATTCTTCGCCAAGGCTATTGACGCGCTCATCAGCACGATCCATGTCGAGCCAGGCGATGTCATCATTATCGAATTTGAGCTTCCAATGCCGGTGGTCTGGCTGGGCTGGACGATCCGGGAGATTGTTCCGGGTAGCGGCATGCATGATAGTGAGCCTTAAATCGTGAGGTTGTGGTAGGTAAACAGGGCTGGGAGGCACTCCGCCTGTATTTTAGCAGGCAAAAGCCACTAGTGGATCAACTAGAGAACCTCTTAATCTGTTTATTCTCTGTTTAGCTTGCCTTTGCGGCGCTCAGTTTTTGCAAAAAAACTGCATTGCTGTGCTGCTCTGAACAATTGATGGTATCAAATCGTTCATTGCAGTCGGGAAATAACGAGAGGCAAGCCATCACCCTGGCAGGCACATAGGCCCTATTCCCGCATCTGCAGGTAAGCACAAACAGGTCAGATTGCTAGCGCAGGGTTTCGGTGATAGTCAACTCTAACGGCGTTTCCTGTTCATCCGTGTTCACACCACTGCGCTCTACAAACAGATCACCGGGCTGCCCGACCGGGTTTCCGGACTTGGCAATTCTTGCCCCGACTACTACCTCGGTGAAGTCGCTGATCTTCATTGTCTCGACCATGGCCTGAGCGTCTGAAAGAGTGACCGTCAGGGGCAGATCACCCACGGTATGCCTTGAGACTGCCAAAGGCATTGGCGGGCCACTCACCGCTTTGGCGTATACAAACACCGGCATGTCTGCGGGCAAATCATCGGCCAATCCGGCAGCCACATCGACACGAACTTCAACGCTACCTACCTCTACCTCAATCCCTGCTTCCTGCGACGCATTGGCAATCAGCTGCTTAACTTGCTGGCTGGAGTTCGGGTCATTAGAGAGCAACGGCAGCAGACGCTGCCATGTCTCGATTGCAGTATGCTGATCACCTGCCTCATTCAAAGCCATACCGTGCAACCACAAACCCTGCGGATGATCCGGTTGTAGCTCCAATGCTGCCTCGACTATCTCAGCGGGCTCACCCAATAAGCTGCCTCCCTGATTAAGCGCTATGGCATCAGCCAGTCTTATTGATACATCAATATTGGTATCGTCGATCTCTCGTGACCGGCGCAAGGCGGCTTCCGCCTCCTGGAATTCACTGAGTGATAAGTGAGCTCGCCCCAACATGAACCACCCGAGCGCATCGTCCGGTGTCGTCGCCAGATGTTCTTTTATTCCGGCAACTACTTCTTGCATATCGGGAGGCTGTTGAGTCTGCGCGGCGCTCGGTGCTGACTGCGCTACCAGATTCTCCGGATCAAGCGCCTGCGGAGTGCCGAGGGTCATGTAGATAGCACCTGCTGCGACCGGCAAGCTGGCGGCCAACGGCCAGAGCATCCACCCACCTCTGCCACTGGTATCGGCAGTTACCTCTTCGTTTTCTATATCCCTTGCAAGACCGGCTTCCAGTCGAGTCTTTTCATCTTCGTAGTCCTGTTGACTGATCTCGCCTGACTGCAGCCGCTGCTTTAATTCACGTGCCTGCGACTTGGCGATACCGACGTTGATATCGGTGCGGTTGGGCTCAGAGGAGGACGCACGGCGACCAAACACTGGCAACAAAAGCGCTAGCACCACCAGAATCAGCAGCGCTGAAAAAATAAAAAAGAGTATCAATGGTTTTCCGTTTAATCTTCTTTGTCGAGCAGCGACCGCGCTCGTGCAAGAGAGGCTTCATCCGGTCCGGCAACAGTTGAACGCTGTCCATTGGTAGTGATTCTCCAGACAATAAAACCACCACTCAGCAACAACAAAAACGGCGCCGTCCACAACAACAGGGTTCTTGTGGTCAACCGTGGCTTGTACAACACAAATTCGCCATAGCGATCGACCATAAACTCGATGATCTGTTTGCGGCTATCACCCGCCGTGATCATGGTGTATATCTCACGTCTCAAATCCACAGCAAGATCCGCGTTTGAATCTGCGATGTTCTGGTTCTGGCACACCAGGCAGCGCAGTTCGGCGATCAGATCAGTGTAAAGCGCCTCGGCCTTCGGGGTTTCAAAGGTTCGCTCCTCAAAGGCGTGTAGCGCAAAGCAACAGATGAGCAATCCGATTACAAACAACATTCTGATCATCAGCTTGCCTCTCGCAGCTCAGCTACCAGTGGCAACAACGTGTCCTGCAAATCTTTTGGAGCTACCGGACCTACATGTTTGTGACGTACCACACCGGCTTTATCTATCACAAAAGTCTCCGGCGCACCGTAGAAGCCCCAGTCAATGCCTATGCGACCTGTCTGATCTACTGCGGTAGTGATGTATGGATCACCGAGTTCCTGCAACCACTGTATAGCGAGGTTATCTTGGTCTTTATAGTTAAGGCCGACAATATCGATCACACCGCGACGCGCCAGATCAACAAGGACCGGGTGTTCCACCCGACACGAGGCACACCAGGTAGCCCAGATATTCAGCATCCACACCTTGCCCTTCATCTGTTCAGGCGTAAAGTTACTCCCGCCATCACCCAGCACAGGCAGTGAAAACTCGGGCGCAGGCTTACCTATCAGTGGCGATGGCACATAGCGCGGGTCGTTTCCAAGCCCCTTGTACAGAAATATTCCGATAACACCAAACAGCACAAGCGGAAGTATAAATCTCATATCATCTGTCTCACCCTATCCAGGGACTTGTGCATCGGTGGTTGAGGTCACTTTTATCTTACTGCGCTCACGGCGATAGCGTTTGTCCATAACCGCAACGATTCCACCAAACCCCATAAAGATCGCGCCCAACCAGATCCATCTCACAAATGGCTTGTGATAGATGCGCATACTCCAGGAGTCAGAGCCAAGGGGTTCACCCAGTGCAAAAAAGAGATCACGAGTTAAACCAGGATCAATAGCCGCTTCGGTCATGATACCCATCTGGCTATCATAGTCGCGCTTCTGGGCTCGCAGGATGGTGACCTCTTTGCCGTCCTTTTGCACTGTTAACAATCCTTCCTCGGCAGCATAGTTTGGTCCATTCACCTGAGTGACACCGCCAAAGGTAAAGTCATAACCGGCAATGCTGACGGTTTCATCGTTGTACATGCGCAAGTCTTTCTCAACACTGTAGAGCGAGGTCAGACTGACCCCGACTGCAAAGACTGCAATACCTATGTGTCCGAGTGTCATGCCCCAGAAACCTGCAGGTATTTTGAAAAGTGAAAACAGTTTATTCTTGCGATTCTTCACTCTTTCATACACTCCCTGAAGTGAAGTCGTCACAACCCACAGCGCCAGACCAATGCCAAGCGCCGCACCCAGCTTGAACGACCCCATCAGAAAAGGCAGCACCAATGCCCCGACTATACTGATCACAGCAGCCCAGCGAACACGCTTAAGCACAGCTCGCACACTGTCTTTTTTCCAGCGCATCAAGGTACCGGGACCAACCATCAACGCCACCAATACGCCCAGTGGAATAAAGATCAGATTAAAGTAAGGCGCACCCACCGATAGCTTATCCAGTCCCAGTGCATCAAGCAGCAACGGGTATAGCGTACCCAGCAGCACGCTGGCACAGATGACTACCATCGCAACGTTGTTAAACAACAATCCGGATTCGCGTGACTCAAGCTGAAAACGCGCATCACTCACAAGTTTTGGCGCACGCCACGCATACAGCACCAATGAGGTACCCACTACCACAGCTAAAAAGATCAGAATAAATTGTCCGCGCTCAGGGTCATTGGCAAAGGCATGCACAGAAGTTAAAACACCGGAGCGCACCAGAAAGGTACCGAGTAAACTGAGTGCAAAAGCTGTTACTGCGAGCAATACTGTCCAGGCCTTAAACGCACCACGCTTTTCGGTGGCCGCCAGTGTGTGGATTAGCGCAGTCCCGACAAGCCATGGCATAAACGAGGCATTTTCCACCGGATCCCAAAACCACCAGCCGCCCCAGCCTAGCTCGTAGTATGCCCACCAGCTACCGAGAGCGATACCGATGGTTAAAAACACCCAGGCAACATTAGTCCATGGACGCATCCACTTGGCCCAGGCCATATCGAGCCTGCCGCCGATCAATGCCGCCACTGCAAATGCAAATGCCACGGAAAAGCCGACATATCCCATGTATAACATGGGCGGATGTACCGCGAGTCCGAAGTCTTGCAACAGCGGGTTCAGTGACTGCCCATCGGCAGGCGCCGGTATCAGTCTTTCAAACGGATTTGATGTCAGTAATACAAAAAGCGTAAAGCCGACACTGATCATACCGAGCACAGAGATAACTCTTGCGATCATTTGCAACGGAATACCGCGACTGAACACACTGACTGCCGCAGTCCATGCAGTAAGTACAAGCAGCCACAACAACAAAGACCCTTCATGAGAGCCCCACACTCCGGAGATTCTGTAGATCAAAGGCAGGGATAGGTTAGAGGTGTTGGCAACGTAGCCGACAGAGAAATCATGTACTAAAAACGCATGCGTGAGTACGGCATAAGATACCATCACCATCAACAGTTGCGCTTTTGCAGCGGGCCTTGCCAGCGCCATCCAGCTGTACTGCCCGGTAAAGCTTCCTATCATAGGCACCACAGACATGATGACCGCGATACACAGCCCCAATATAAGTGCGAAATGTCCGATCTCTGGAATCATTGCAACTTCACCGTGTCAGCGCCATGCATCTGTTGATCTTTCAATGCCTTTTGTTTATTCAAAGCCTCTGCTACTTCAGGCGGCATGTAGTTCTCATCGTGCTTGGCGAGTACTCTATCGGCGATAAATACCCCTTCTTCATCGAGCTTTCCAACGCTGATCGTACCCTGCCCCTCACGAAACAGATCAGGCAATATGCCGGTGTAACGCACAGGGATTGTTTCACCGTTGTCGGTCAAATCAAACTCGACCGTCAAGCCATCACCCACCCGGCGCACACTGTTGGCAGCAACCAGACCACCCACTTTAAACTCAGCACCTTGTGGCACTTTACCGGCCGCCACTTCAGACGGTGAAAAGAACAGCTGAAGATTGGATTTGAACGCATTCAACACCAGTGCCGCAGCAATACCGACGGCCGACACCATCAGCGCCACCAGGATCAGTTTCTGTTTTCTTTTTGGATTCATAAACCGTTACATTTTTAGTAGCGGTACCACTGTGCCAGTAATACCGTGTATGAACTGAGAATACTGACTAAACGTTCGATGCGCTGCCTGATTGCATTCCTGATTGCATTAGCGAGGCAATCACTTTTTTCTGCCTGCGTCTGGCGCTAAGAAAATTGATCGCCATCACTACCGCTGTCAGCAAAAAAGAGGGCCACACGTAGACGGCGTATCCGCCCATGGCAAAAAACTCAATCATAATCGATTCTCCCTGATTCGTTCCTGCACCCAGGCAGACTTTCCTTCACGCTCAAGTATTAGGGTCCTCGCTTTCATCAACATGGTGACGACATAGAACAGAGTGAATCCAACTGCCATCAACAATAACGGAATTAACATACTGGGGTGAATGGAAGGTGTATCGAATTTCATGATCGACGCCGGTTGATGCAGAGTATTCCACCAATCAACGGAGAAGTGGATAATGGGAATATTCACCACACCAACCAGAGCGAGTATTGCAACTGCCCGCGAGGCACTGGCACGGTTATCAATCGATGCTCTTAACGCCATATACCCTATATAGATAAACAGCAGTATCAATTCAGAGGTAAGACGCGCATCCCACTCCCACCAGGTACCCCACATCGGCTTACCCCAGAGGGATCCGGTAGCCAGCGCCAGAAAGGTAAAAGACGCACCAAGCGGCGCTGAAACTTCCGCAACAATATCAGCAAGCTTCATTTTCCATACCAGCACCAGTACGCTGCAAAAGGCTATCACCATGTACACAAACATGCTCAGCCAGGCAGAAGGCACATGCACAAAAATAATCCGGTAACTCTCTCCCTGCTCGTAATCAGTCGGCGCTAACACCAGCCCCATAAACAGACCAGCGATCAACAACAGCGCTGTTATCCCGGCAAACCACGGGTTGAGGATTTCCACCAGACGATAGAAGTTTTTCGAAGACGCGAGTCTGTGAAACCAACGAAACATAGAGTTCCTGATGAGAAAGTCAGTAATGACTGGACGTGTAGACAGCTGAAAGCATACAACCCGTATTCGACCGCGACCGGAGAAATAAGTTTTCCGGGATGCCTACGCTCAAACCACGAATTATAGCCAACTTTGGCGACGGATTCGCGAGGATTGAGGATCCCGACCCGCGACCGGCCCGAGGTGTATAAATGAGCAGACAAAAATACCAGCAGCAGAACCCTGGTGATCAGGATTCAGCACTGATACGAAGAGACGCCGCCGCCGCCCAGGGAGCCAGTGCCAGTGCCAGAAAAAACAGCCCGCCCAGCAATGAAAGCGCGGCCCCGGTATCAAAACCGGAAGCAGCTGCCACCACCGCACTACTACCAAATATCAGCACCGGAATAAACAGTGGCAACACCAACAGCGCAAGCAACACACCGCCACGCTTCAGCCCAACCGTAAGCGCTGCACCAATGCCACCGATCAGGCTAAGCGAAAGCGTACCCAGCAACAGCGAAATTAGTAGCGTTGGCAGTGCCCGAACCGGTAGCTGCATCAGCAGCGCCAGCAGCGGTGATAACAACACCAGCGGCAGACCCGAGACCAACCAGTGCGCCAGGTTTTTTGCCAGCACCAAAAGCGTTAGCGGGTGGGGACTCAGCAGCAACTGCTCTAGTGAACCATCGAGGTAGTCGTCTCGATAGAGCCCGTCCAGCGCCAGTAATGTTGCCAGTAGTGCTGCCACCCATATGACACCGGGGGCGATTTCTGACAACAGACTTCCATCCGGACCGACTCCCAATGGAAACAGCGTGACCACAATGACAAAGAACACCAGCGGATTCAGCCAGTCATGACGTCTGCGCATAGCCAGTGTCAGGTCGCGCTTCAACAGTGAGGCAAATGCTGAAAACATCAGCCAGAAAGCCCCAGTGTCTGAATCTGCCGATGACTATTCCCTGATACCGACGGCAACGGCTGGTGAGTCGAGAAAATTACACAGCCGCCCTGCGCTACGTGTTCATCGATTAACTCCGCCACCAGCTCTCGACCGGACGCATCCAGCGCCGTTAACGGTTCATCCAGTATCCACAACGTGGATTGGCTCAGCAGCAGTCTGGCAAGAACGACTCGCCTGCGTTGCCCTGCAGACAGGACTTTGCACGCCAGTTGTTCTTTGCCGGCGAGGCCGGTTCTTGTAAGAACTTCGCGGCACTCTGCCTCTGTGACCGTGTGTTCAGTCAGACAACTTTGGAGGTTTTCAAGCGGTGTTAGATCAGACTTCAATCCGTCTGCGTGACCGGAATAAACCATCTCCGAAAAATACTGCTCACGTGCACCGGGCAATCGCTCGCCGCGCCAACTGATTTCACCTTCATCCAACGGAATTAATGTACACAGTGCTCGCAGCAGTGTTGTTTTACCGGAACCGTTATCACCTTGCAGCTGTAATAAACCACCGCTTTCAATAGTAAAACTGGTGTCACTGATGAGCGTTACTTCGCCACGGCTAATGGTAAGTTGTTGCGCTTGTAACAGGGTTTCAGCCACAGGATATGATCCCGTGCTGCAATCCGTAGCCACTACAGATCCGGCAATGCATGCGCAGCTGTCGCAGGTTGTGCCTCAGTCGCATTCTTTACCGCAAGCTCAAGTTGTTTTTGGATGTCGATCAGTGAGGCCAAATTTCTGTTATCGCTAGCCGGCCTGCCGGAGAAACGAGTTTTATCCATCTGGTGCATGTCTTCTGTCAAGGTAGGATCACCCAATCGGATACCCACATCAGGCAGATTGTGGACCGGCTCATCGGGCCAGCGGGCGCGCGCCCACTCTAACACAGCAGCGCCGTATGCCTCTGCATCATCACGGTGGCTGAGTGTTCTTAATTTTTTCCATGACACAGATTCACTCAGCACCTGGTGATCAGCATCAGCGGGATTCTGCGATGCAGTGGCTTTACGTGTCCACCACCAACCGATCAAGGTACTAACCCAGATTCCCAACAGAGCAAATGTCAGCCACTGCCACCAGCGCGGAACAAAGTTTGTCGAAGTGACTGTGAGTGCGTTTTGCGCTGCGTTCAATCCATTGCCAGAACCTGCATCAGCCTGAGTCAGCGCAGACACTTCATTATTAGCGGGCGCGGATACCGATGCAGAACCATCAGCAACACTTTCGGTATTGCCGTTCACATTATTCGCCTGCACCGGGTCTGCCTGTACCGGGTCTGCCTGTACTGGTGCCGCACCACTAATATTCAATTCCTGTGCAGGCAGTGTTACCTGCCGCTCTACATCTTGTTCGGTGTCCCACCACTTGACTGATAATTCCGGCAAGGTAACCACACCGTTTTTACCCGGTATCACCGACCACTTTTCAAGCCGTCTGCTGATCAGATCATCTTGTTGCGCCTGCGATACAAGATCAGGTGTATCAGCATATATTTTCACGCCATCTACCTCCGGCACTATGAACTCCGGCAGCTGTGTGGAAACTGCACCTCTGGCCAAAAGTTCCAGCGTCAAAGTAAATGGCTCTCCGGCTTTGGCTTTTGTTATGTCACCGGACCATTCATGATTGAGCTCAAGTGCTTTTACCGGCAACCACCAGTCAGAAGTGCTGGCCTGTGCACGCGGTTTTACATTGATAAGCAATGGTTCTGTACGCAACTCAATTCGTCTGACCGGGGTATTTCGAAGAAACAGATCACCGCCATACGGCTCATCTCTGATGGTGGCTGGAATCGTAACAGGCTCGATAACAAT
>CAZQKJ010000054.1:0-13870 GCA_964593315.1 uncultured Granulosicoccaceae bacterium | reverse complement strand
TTCTACAGCTAACTTCTTCAGTAATAAGCTTCTCTACTTTCGTTTCATTACACCGGGCGCGAATTCACAATCCGTTTATTACTATGGGTGTCTATGTAATTCTTGTTCGGTTTGTTTTTTATTGCAAGACATCTCAATCCGGCTTGAGATAACACGTTCTTTGTAATGCGACTAGATCATGCGACGACGAAGTCGCAACGGTACCAAAGCAAACAACGCCAGGATATGCGCCATTGGACTAAACTGCCCACCACCACTGGATAAATCATTCGTTTCATTATTTTCAGCAGCGAAAACTTCAACTTCATGGATAGACCACCAAGTTCCGTCTGCAAACCCGGTTTGCTCTATTCGAATATATCGAGCGTTTTGTGCACTGAATGAGATGGTCGTTTCAGCGCTACGGCCAGTGCCTATGCCTACGGTGTTCCAGTTGATACCATTATCTGAAACTTCCAGTTTATAGCCGCGAGGATAATCGTTCGGGCTGGCGCTGGTATCGAGTACAACTTTGTCGAACAGCTGTGTCGAACGCATATCTATCTCAAACCACTGTCCAGCGCTTTGTTGTTGGCTAGTGTCCCATCGTGAACCTGAATTGCCGTCTATCGCAAGATTTGCAATGCTGGCGTTGTTTGATGCAACTACAGTCCAGTTTGATCGATCGATGGAAGCACCGTCGTCGGTAGTAGTGCTGCCACCATTGTCTGCTTCTCCCAGTTCGTCTTCCAGATCAACGATAACTTCATCAGTAGAGACAAAAGTAAACGTTCCTAAACCCGGGTGAGCAAAGTTATTTTCTTCCGGTGAATAGCCTGGCGCTGCCAGAACTTCTTTTGTATTGGGGTGATCCAGACCAGCCTTTGAAAATAGCCTGGCAGACAGGTAGTAGACAGGCGAAAAATCACCACGATCCTCTTCTGAGATTTCAGGATCGTTTGATCTGCGGCTGTCGCCGCATATTGCTGGTATATTCCGGTCAAATGGTAAATCGGTATAGCCCAGATTGTAGCGTGCATGATACTCGACACCTGCCAGAAGCCTATTGTTCTCGTGGTAAACCAGCTCGTCCCCCTGATGCCACATAATTAAGGCAGCTTCTGTTAAATGCGCTATTCCACCTTGTACGTGAGCCTGATCTCTACCGGTTTCGAGAGCCTGTCCGGTAGGAAATATAATGTAATCTGTAACAGAGTTGCATCCGTCGTCGGTATTCGGATAGCCGTTTATGAAAGCGTCAAGCTGGTACTCGTACTCAATTTCATCATCCATGAAAATTGCCATAGACATATTTCCACCAAGTGCCGAGGTTCCCCAGTTGGAAGAGCTTTGGATACCGGTGTTGGTCCAGGGGTCGTATATGACACTTCTAAACCAGTCTTTGGCGTCGTCTGCATTCTCCTGATTCCAGCCTGCTTCGCCATCGAACCCATGTTCAAGAATTTCGGCAGCTTGTGCCATTGCTCCCGCACCGGTGCTTACCGTGAGGGTAGGGCCGAAAACATCAAAGTCTCTGACTGTCTCTACCCAGATATCAATGATACGAATAGCGGCATCTGAATAGCTTTTGTCGCCCGATGCAACCCACTTCATGGTTAGTACCCAGGCAGCAAACCCAGCAGTGTGCATTTCAGAATTACTGGTAACCAACTCTGGCGGGTTTGTAGTGAAGTCGGCGTCAGGGCCTTCGTTTTGAGCAGCCTCCCAACCCGTTGTCCATGGTTCTTCCTTTTCGGCAACTTTGCTTCTGATAAGGGTAAGATCGCTCTGTGTGTGCCACCCGCCAGGATGTACCAGATCCGCATTGGTGGTTCCTGTTATTAGACACGAAAGCAGCAGAGCAGCTTTCAGCGCCAGAGGTGTTTTTTGAAGCATTATGAAGTCTTTATGTTGGGTGAATCGTGTTTGGTTTGCGTAAAACTACCGTGGCTCGCCGTAGGTCTGAAGAATGTGCAAGATATTGTTAGTTGTCTCTACTTAGCTTCTAGGAAATTCACTACAGGAGTGGCTGGCGGGTGCTGATGCCAGTTACTGTATTTTTGCTTAAAATATCAGTGTCGCTGAAGATTAACAGAGTCATAAATGGACGCCCTGGTTATGTCAAGCGATAGTTATCTCTAACGCTCATAAAAGCGTCATATTGTGAAGCGCTTCATTGCAAGATTGGTGGCGCTGATTCCGAAGACGAGAGTGAACCTGGCGCGCTACCATGGGGTTTTCGCACCGACAAGTGGCGGGAACGTCTCGCAAGCATCAGCTGGTATATGCGGGTGCTGAACGAAAAGATTACCCGTATGGCTAACATCGAAGATTGATGTCAACGGTAGGTTCTGGGAAGGAAGATTCAAATGCCAGGCCTTATTGGATGAACAAGCCCTGCTCAGTTGTATCGCTTATGTAGATCTCAATCCTGTTCGTGCTGCTATGGCAACAACACCCGAAGACTCTGATCACACCAGTGTTCAAACCAGAGTACAGCATTGGCAAAAGCAAGCTAATAATCCAATGTTTACCGACAACCAACCACCTGATACCGAAAACTATCAGCCCGAGAATTTGCACCCTTTTATAGGCAATCTTCGGCAGGATACCCCAAAGGGCATTTTGTTTAATCTGGTAGACTACTTACAGCTACTAGATTGGACGGGACGACAGATACGTGAAGACAAAGTCGGTGCCATTCCCTCTAATTCAGCACCGTTTCTTGAACGACTATCGATCTCTCCGTATCGCTACAGTAGTGTAATGCTTTAGCAGCCGCGGTTATTAAAATGATTCGCGGCTGCTCCATAATGAATTTACCGAATTTATGTACATCGGTTATGATTGTGCGGAAAAGCTGGGGTGTGTCTGAAAACAGGCGGCAATCCCTCAATTGCGGTCTTCCGGAGTCTTTTCATTGTTCAGTTTCCTGCGATTTATGCGACTAATCGTTGTGGTTTCGGTAATTAGCCTGTCTGCCGGTCAGGTCATCGCGCAGTCTGTAGAGGGCGCTGATGATATGGCGCGTCTGTCTGACGAAGAGGTGCGCCGGCTGCTTTTGGAAAAGCTTCAAACAGCACCAGAAGATCCGCAAGATGAAACTTTTAATCCGGCGGTGTTCGCAGTCCAGTTTCAACACAACTTTGCCAAGGTAAAACAAAGAGGCAGCCAGATTGTATCTGGCTTTGCAGAATTTCCATCATTGCCAGCACGTTGGTGGGCAGCAATGACCGATGGCCGCGACGGTCACGCATTCGGTAAATTTTTCTTTGCTTTTGTGCTCTCTGTGTCACTGGGTTGGTTTGCTGCAATGTTGATCAAACATTGGTTGCGCAGCACCGCAAGTAAAAGCTTAGGTGCCCGCTCAAACACTTTATCACTTGCTACTCAGGCTACCGGTGGTTTGGCGGTTGAACTGGTGTCTGTTATGGCGGCAGGCCTAGTGTCTATGGCGGTCTATTTTCTATGCGGCCTAGATGATACCCGTGATCGGACGTTTTTCTTCTTTCTACTCTCGGCCACATTAATTGTGATGGTGACCGCAGGTGTTAGTCGAGTGGTGCTGTCACCAAAAAACCATGCAATGAGAATTCCTTTTTATACTGATAAAGAAGCACAGCGGCTGCATGGCTCTATTTTGCTGACTATCGCGTTCTCTGCGTTTGGGTTCTTTGCTTGTGCCTCTTTCGGCGCACTCGGTATAGGCGGACATGCTCATGAACTACTACTGAGCCTGGCAGGCACTGGCACTGCAGTGCTGCTGTCAATAACCATTTGGATCAGTCGCCACGCCATTGCTAACGATATTCTAGCCGGAACTGCCGAGTCTGGAGTGGTGCGCCGACTAATTGCACAGGTATGGCCTTACGTATTTTCGGCCGTACCAATATTACTTTGGATAGCGTTATTTATTTGGCAATTACTTGGGGGTGTTGCACTGTACGGTGCAGCCTTACTTACCATTGTGCTGTTGTTACTACTACCTATTATAGATTCTGCGCTTAGTCGTGTCTCCACAATGCTAGAGGCGGAACGCAAACAGTCAATGGCGGTAGTAGCACGTGTCAGTCGGCTAGGCGTATGTGTGCTAGTTGTTTTAATAATAGCAGCCAGTTGGCGGGTGGATTTGTTCTCCGGCGCTGACACCGGCCTTGGTGCTGTCGCCACCAAAGCGCTTATCCAAATCGCCTCAATGGTGTTTATATGTTACGCGTTGTGGCAGATCGTCCGGGTTGCGATTAATCGACAAATCGCCGATGAAGATGAAGCCTATATTGCTCTACACGGAATAGATTCAATGGAGGCCGAGCAGGGTGGTGAAGGCAGAAGTCGCGCTCGAACGCTGTTACCGTTGCTGCGTCGAAGCATCGCTATTGTGCTTTTAGTGATGGTTGTGTTGGGTACTCTGTCTGCGTTAGGTGTGGATACCGGGCCTATTCTTGCCGGTGCGGGTGTGGTGGGGTTAGCGATCGGCTTTGGCTCGCAAACACTGGTGCGCGATATTGTTACCGGTTTCTTCTTTCTGATGGAAGATGCTTTTCGCATAGGTGAATATGTAGATGTAGATGCAGCGAAGGGTACCGTAGAAGAAATATCGGTACGCTCTATGAAGCTCCGGCATCATCGCGGTGCTTTGAACACAGTGCCCTTTGGCTCGGTCAATGTGATTAAAAACTTCAGTAGAGACTGGGCGATTATGAAGTTACGTATTCGTGTGCCATTTGAAACCGATCTTAATAGGGTAAGAAAATTACTCAAGAAAGTCGGTCAGCAAATGATGCAGGAAGAGGCAATCAAAGATGATTTTCTACATCCCTTTAAGGCACAGGGTGCAGTAGAGGTTGATGACTACGGGTTTGTAGTTTCCACCAAGTTTATGTCTAAACCCGGTAAACAATTTTATATTCGTCGCTTTGCTTTTCAGGCTATGCAAGATGCCTTTGAGGAAGAGGGCATTCCATTTGCACGACCCAAGGTACGGGTAGAGGTAGAGGGAATGTCGAATGATACCGATTCGGAAGTTGCAGCTCATGCAGCAGGTGGTGCTGTCTCAACTACTGCAAGGCAGCCCAGGGCAGAGTAAATCATTATTTCTTGACTAAGGTTGCTAAGTTTTGCGATTGGTGGCATACCTTGACATCTATCTATATGCGAACAGACTCGCAGGGCACAATAACACCCCTTTAAATTCTTATGATTGTGCCCCAAGATCATTAACATGGGCAAAAACCTTTCACTTCATAGTGGTTATCCATCTGTACCCAAGCATGGCAACGCCAGTTAAAACGCTCACACACTGATCCAAAGATCTCCAGCCACTTCTCCCGATCTGCATCATCAAGATAAATTGCCTCTCGTCGATCTCCTCGCGACGTAACATGATACACCGCTCCTGCGTACTCTATTCGTAAAGGTCTTGCCATTCTGCATCTGCCAATCAACATCAAGGCAGAACAGCATGAGAAGAAAATCACAACGCGAACATACACCGCACTGTGTTTAATATTTCTTACTTCTTACAGCCAAACTACCTACGACTACCATTAAAGCCAAATTCACTAATACAACAATACACTACAACACGATTTAGAAAACGGCAAAGGTGGCAAATGCAAGACTTGACCCCTTAGGTTTTTTTGGCCCGGACCTTCAAACCGTTTTGTTTTGAAAGTTAACGGGACAGTAGTGTAGTATTATGAATGATACAAATATTGTTCTGGAGCTATGAATGCCAAGAGAATGGGTGATCGACGATTACTCTGGGTTCGAAGGATTGCGCCTTTGCGAGTGCGAGCGTGAGCAACCCGGCCCCAACGAAGTGCGACTGCGTATTGAGGCTTTTGCACTCAACTGGGGTGACGAAGACCTGATGAACAATCGCTACTCATTCAGTTTTTCGGGTTTTCCAGCACGCATCGGCATGGAAGCAGCGGGTATCGTAGAATCCGTTGGCGAAAACGTAAGCGGTATAAACAATGGAGAACGCTACTGCACTCTGCCCTACTTTTACGATCGCAAAGGTGCATCCGCAGACACACTATTGATTGATCAAGCATATATAACCAAAGCGCCGGAAGGTCTGACTGCCGTGGAATCGGCTTCTGTATGGATGCAATATATGACGGCCTACTTCCCAATGATAGAACTGGCAAAAGCCGATAAAAGTAAAAATATATTTATACCTGCCGGTACCAGCACAGCTGGCAATGCCGCTATTCGAATAGCCAAATTACAGGGTGCCACGGTTATCAGCAGCACTCGCTCGGAAAAAAACAGAGAGCTGCTTTTAAATGACGGCGCTGACCATGTTTTCGTCGATAACAAATCAGACATTAAATCATTTCTCAACGAGGCAACGAACGGCGAAGGAATTCATGCCTCTTTTGATCCTGTTGGTGGAGATTTTATGGAAAGTTATGCGAGCTGTATGGCCAAGAATGGTATGTTATTTTTATATGGAGGGCTTCGCGGCACTTACTCACATCCACCATTTTTGGCCATGATTCAAAATAGCTTATGGTTTCATGCATACTCCCTGTTTAACTATGTTGAAGATCATGAGTGTTGTAAACGAGGAAAGACCTTTGTCTACAATCAACTTAAATCAGGTGCTCTGACCCCCAATATTGATAGAATTTTTCCAATGGAAAGCTACATTGATGCCTGGCGATATCTACGTGGTCAACGAAATTCTCATGGGAAGGTACTCATAGAAACAGGCGCGTAGTTGCCTATCGCAAAGACAGCGCCTCAACAAATCATGGGGGTCAGGTCCTGCAGTGCCACATGGCGCAGTCACTGGGATAATCTCAATACGTTCTTTGGCTATCCACCTGCAATCCGAAAGGCCATCTACGCAACCAACGCAATTGAATCGCTGAACAGTGATATACGCAAAGCAACAAGACAGCGTGAGTATACACACCATTGAGTTGCCGCATTCCCTTTGACAGCTGTCAAAGGGAATGCGGCAACTCAATGGTGTGTATACTCACGCTGTCTTGTTGCTTTGCGTATATCACTGTTCAGCGATTCAATTGCGTTGGTTGCGTAGATGGCCTTTCGGATTGCAGGTGGATAGCCAAAGAACGTATTGAGATTATCCCAGTGACTGCGCCATGTGGCACTGCAGGACCTGACCCCCATGATTTGTTGAGGCGCTGTCTTTGCGATAGGCAACTACGCGCCTGTTTCTATGAGTACCTTCCCATGAGAATTTCGTTGACCACGTAGATATCGCCAGGCATCAATGTAGCTTTCCATTGGAAAAATTCTATCAATATTGGGGGTCAGAGCACCTGATTTAAGTTGATTGTAGACAAAGGTCTTTCCTCGTTTACAACACTCATGATCTTCAACATAGTTAAACAGGGAGTATGCATGAAACCATAAGCTATTTTGAATCATGGCCAAAAATGGTGGATGTGAGTAAGTGCCGCGAAGCCCTCCATATAAAAATAACATACCATTCTTGGCCATACAGCTCGCATAACTTTCCATAAAATCTCCACCAACAGGATCAAAAGAGGCATGAATTCCTTCGCCGTTCGTTGCCTCGTTGAGAAATGATTTAATGTCTGATTTGTTATCGACGAAAACATGGTCAGCGCCGTCATTTAAAAGCAGCTCTCTGTTTTTTTCCGAGCGAGTGCTGCTGATAACCGTGGCACCCTGTAATTTGGCTATTCGAATAGCGGCATTGCCAGCTGTGCTGGTACCGGCAGGTATAAATATATTTTTACTTTTATCGGCTTTTGCCAGTTCTATCATTGGGAAGTAGGCCGTCATATATTGCATCCATACAGAAGCCGATTCCACGGCAGTCAGACCTTCCGGCGCTTTGGTTATATATGCTTGATCAATCAATAGTGTGTCTGCGGATGCACCTTTGCGATCGTAAAAGTAGGGCAGAGTGCAGTAGCGTTCTCCATTGTTTATACCGCTTACGTTTTCGCCAACGGATTCTACGATACCCGCTGCTTCCATGCCGATGCGTGCTGGAAAACCCGAAAAACTGAATGAGTAGCGATTGTTCATCAGGTCTTCGTCACCCCAGTTGAGTGCAAAAGCCTCAATACGCAGTCGCACTTCGTTGGGGCCGGGTTGCTCACGCTCGCACTCGCAAAGGCGCAATCCTTCGAACCCAGAGTAATCGTCGATCACCCATTCTCTTGGCATTCATAGCTCCAGAACAATATTTGTATCATTCATAATACTACACTACTGTCCCGTTAACTTTCAAAACAAAACGGTTTGAAGGTCCGGGCCAAAAAAACCTAAGGGGTCAAGTCTTGCATTTGCCACCTTTGCCGTTTTCTAAATCGTGTTGTAGTGTATTGTTGTATTAGTGAATTTGGCTTTAATGGTAGTCGTAGGTAGTTTGGCTGTAAGAAGTAAGAAATATTAAACACAGTGCGGTGTATGTTCGCGTTGTGATTTTCTTCTCATGCTGTTCTGCCTTGATGTTGATTGGCAGATGCAGAATGGCAAGACCTTTACGAATAGAGTACGCAGGAGCGGTGTATCATGTTACGTCGCGAGGAGATCGACGAGAGGCAATTTATCTTGATGATGCAGATCGGGAGAAGTGGCTGGAGATCTTTGGATCAGTGTGTGAGCGTTTTAACTGGCGTTGCCATGCTTGGGTACAGATGGATAACCACTATGAAGTGAAAGGTTTTTGCCCATGTTAATGATCTTGGGGCACAATCATAAGAATTTAAAGGGGTGTTATTGTGCCCTGCGAGTCTGTTCGCATATAGATAGATGTCAAGGTATGCCACCAATCGCAAAACTTAGCAACCTTAGTCAAGAAATAATGATTTACTCTGCCCTGGGCTGCCTTGCAGTAGTTGAGACAGCACCACCTGCTGCATGAGCTGCAACTTCCGAATCGGTATCATTCGACATTCCCTCTACCTCTACCCGTACCTTGGGTCGTGCAAATGGAATGCCCTCTTCCTCAAAGGCATCTTGCATAGCCTGAAAAGCAAAGCGACGAATATAAAATTGTTTACCGGGTTTAGACATAAACTTGGTGGAAACTACAAACCCGTAGTCATCAACCTCTACTGCACCCTGTGCCTTAAAGGGATGTAGAAAATCATCTTTGATTGCCTCTTCCTGCATCATTTGCTGACCGACTTTCTTGAGTAATTTTCTTACCCTATTAAGATCGGTTTCAAATGGCACACGAATACGTAACTTCATAATCGCCCAGTCTCTACTGAAGTTTTTAATCACATTGACCGAGCCAAAGGGCACTGTGTTCAAAGCACCGCGATGATGCCGGAGCTTCATAGAGCGTACCGATATTTCTTCTACGGTACCCTTCGCTGCATCTACATCTACATATTCACCTATGCGAAAAGCATCTTCCATCAGAAAGAAGAAACCGGTAACAATATCGCGCACCAGTGTTTGCGAGCCAAAGCCGATCGCTAACCCCACCACACCCGCACCGGCAAGAATAGGCCCGGTATCCACACCTAACGCAGACAGAGTACCCAACACAACCATCACTAAAAGCACAATAGCGATGCTTCGACGCAGCAACGGTAACAGCGTTCGAGCGCGACTTCTGCCTTCACCACCCTGCTCGGCCTCCATTGAATCTATTCCGTGTAGAGCAATATAGGCTTCATCTTCATCGGCGATTTGTCGATTAATCGCAACCCGGACGATCTGCCACAACGCGTAACATATAAACACCATTGAGGCGATTTGGATAAGCGCTTTGGTGGCGACAGCACCAAGGCCGGTGTCAGCGCCGGAGAACAAATCCACCCGCCAACTGGCTGCTATTATTAAAACAACTAGCACACATACGCCTAGCCGACTGACACGTGCTACTACCGCCATTGACTGTTTGCGTTCCGCCTCTAGCATTGTGGAGACACGACTAAGCGCAGAATCTATAATAGGTAGTAGTAACAACAGCACAATGGTAAGTAAGGCTGCACCGTACAGTGCAACACCCCCAAGTAATTGCCAAATAAATAACGCTATCCAAAGTAATATTGGTACGGCCGAAAATACGTAAGGCCATACCTGTGCAATTAGTCGGCGCACCACTCCAGACTCGGCAGTTCCGGCTAGAATATCGTTAGCAATGGCGTGGCGACTGATCCAAATGGTTATTGACAGCAGCACTGCAGTGCCAGTGCCTGCCAGGCTCAGTAGTAGTTCATGAGCATGTCCGCCTATACCGAGTGCGCCGAAAGAGGCACAAGCAAAGAACCCAAACGCAGAGAACGCGATAGTCAGCAAAATAGAGCCATGCAGCCGCTGTGCTTCTTTATCAGTATAAAAAGGAATTCTCATTGCATGGTTTTTTGGTGACAGCACCACTCGACTAACACCTGCGGTCACCATCACAATTAATGTGGCCGAGAGTAGAAAGAAGAAAAACGTCCGATCACGGGTATCATCTAGGCCGCATAGAAAATAGACCGCCATAGACACTAGGCCTGCCGCCATAACAGACACCAGTTCAACCGCCAAACCACCGGTAGCCTGAGTAGCAAGTGATAAAGTGTTTGAGCGGGCACCTAAGCTTTTACTTGCGGTGCTGCGCAACCAATGTTTGATCAACATTGCAGCAAACCAACCCAGTGACACAGAGAGCACAAAAGCAAAGAAAAATTTACCGAATGCGTGACCGTCGCGGCCATCGGTCATTGCTGCCCACCAACGTGCTGGCAATGATGGAAATTCTGCAAAGCCAGATACAATCTGGCTGCCTCTTTGTTTTACCTTGGCAAAGTTGTGTTGAAACTGGACTGCGAACACCGCCGGATTAAAAGTTTCATCTTGCGGATCTTCTGGTGCTGTTTGAAGCTTTTCCAAAAGCAGCCGGCGCACCTCTTCGTCAGACAGACGCGCCATATCATCAGCGCCCTCTACAGACTGCGCGATGACCTGACCGGCAGACAGGCTAATTACCGAAACCACAACGATTAGTCGCATAAATCGCAGGAAACTGAACAATGAAAAGACTCCGGAAGACCGCAATTGAGGGATTGCCGCCTGTTTTCAGACACACCCCAGCTTTTCCGCACAATCATAACCGATGTACATAAATTCGGTAAATTCATTATGGAGCAGCCGCGAATCATTTTAATAACCGCGGCTGCTAAAGCATTACACTACTGTAGCGATACGGAGAGATCGATAGTCGTTCAAGAAACGGTGCTGAATTAGAGGGAATGGCACCGACTTTGTCTTCACGTATCTGTCGTCCCGTCCAATCTAGTAGCTGTAAGTAGTCTACCAGATTAAACAAAATGCCCTTTGGGGTATCCTGCCGAAGATTGCCTATAAAAGGGTGCAAATTCTCGGGCTGATAGTTTTCGGTATCAGGTGGTTGGTTGTCGGTAAACATTGGATTATTAGCTTGCTTTTGCCAATGCTGTACTCTGGTTTGAACACTGGTGTGATCAGAGTCTTCGGGTGTTGTTGCCATAGCAGCACGAACAGGATTGAGATCTACATAAGCGATACAACTGAGCAGGGCTTGTTCATCCAATAAGGCCTGGCATTTGAATCTTCCTTCCCAGAACCTACCGTTGACATCAATCTTCGATGTTAGCCATACGGGTAATCTTTTCGTTCAGCACCCGCATATACCAGCTGATGCTTGCGAGACGTTCCCGCCACTTGTCGGTGCGAAAACCCCATGGTAGCGCGCCAGGTTCACTCTCGTCTTCGGAATCAGCGCCACCAATCTTGCAATGAAGCGCTTCACAATATGACGCTTTTATGAGCGTTAGAGATAACTATCGCTTGACATAACCAGGGCGTCCATTTATGACTCTGTTAATCTTCAGCGACACTGATATTTTAAGCAAAAATACAGTAACTGGCATCAGCACCCGCCAGCCACTCCTGTAGTGAATTTCCTAGAAGCTAAGTAGAGACAACTAACAATATCTTGCACATTCTTCAGACCTACGGCGAGCCACGGTAGTTTTACGCAAACCAAACACGATTCACCCAACATAAAGACTTCATAATGCTTCAAAAAACACCTCTGGCGCTGAAAGCTGCTCTGCTGCTTTCGTGTCTAATAACAGGAACCACCAATGCGGATCTGGTACATCCTGGCGGGTGGCACACACAGAGCGATCTTACCCTTATCAGAAGCAAAGTTGCCGAAAAGGAAGAACCATGGACAACGGGTTGGGAGGCTGCTCAAAACGAAGGCCCTGACGCCGACTTCACTACAAACCCGCCAGAGTTGGTTACCAGTAATTCTGAAATGCACACTGCTGGGTTTGCTGCCTGGGTACTAACCATGAAGTGGGTTGCATCGGGCGACAAAAGCTATTCAGATGCCGCTATTCGTATCATTGATATCTGGGTAGAGACAGTCAGAGACTTTGATGTTTTCGGCCCTACCCTCACGGTAAGCACCGGTGCGGGAGCAATGGCACAAGCTGCCGAAATTCTTGAACATGGGTTCGATGGCGAAGCAGGCTGGAATCAGGAGAATGCAGACGACGCCAAAGACTGGTTTAGAAGTGTCATATACGACCCCTGGACCAACACCGGTATCCAAAGCTCTTCCAACTGGGGAACCTCGGCACTTGGTGGAAATATGTCTATGGCAATTTTCATGGATGATGAAATTGAGTACGAGTACCAGCTTGACGCTTTCATAAACGGCTATCCGAATACCGACGACGGATGCAACTCTGTTACAGATTACATTATATTTCCTACCGGACAGGCTCTCGAAACCGGTAGAGATCAGGCTCACGTACAAGGTGGAATAGCGCATTTAACAGAAGCTGCCTTAATTATGTGGCATCAGGGGGACGAGCTGGTTTACCACGAGAACAATAGGCTTCTGGCAGGTGTCGAGTATCATGCACGCTACAATCTGGGCTATACCGATTTACCATTTGACCGGAATATACCAGCAATATGCGGCGACAGCCGCAGATCAAACGATCCTGAAATCTCAGAAGAGGATCGTGGTGATTTTTCGCCTGTCTACTACCTGTCTGCCAGGCTATTTTCAAAGGCTGGTCTGGATCACCCCAATACAAAAGAAGTTCTGGCAGCGCCAGGCTATTCACCGGAAGAAAATAACTTTGCTCACCCGGGTTTAGGAACGTTTACTTTTGTCTCTACTGATGAAGTTATCGTTGATCTGGAAGACGAACTGGGAGAAGCAGACAATGGTGGCAGCACTACTACCGACGACGGTGCTTCCATCGATCGATCAAACTGGACTGTAGTTGCATCAAACAACGCCAGCATTGCAAATCTTGCGATAGACGGCAATTCAGGTTCACGATGGGACACTAGCCAACAACAAAGCGCTGGACAGTGGTTTGAGATAGATATGCGTTCGACACAGCTGTTCGACAAAGTTGTACTCGATACCAGCGCCAGCCCGAACGATTATCCTCGCGGCTATAAACTGGAAGTTTCAGATAATGGTATCAACTGGAACACCGTAGGCATAGGCACTGGCCGTAGCGCTGAAACGACCATCTCATTCAGTGCACAAAACGCTCGATATATTCGAATAGAGCAAACCGGGTTTGCAGACGGAACTTGGTGGTCTATCCATGAAGTTGAAGTTTTCGCTGCTGAAAATAATGAAACGAATGATTTATCCAGTGGTGGTGGGCAGTTTAGTCCAATGGCGCATATCCTGGCGTTGTTTGCTTTGGTACCGTTGCGACTTCGTCGTCGCATGATCTAGTCGCATTACAAAGAACGTGTTATCTCAAGCCGGATTGAGATGTCTTGCAATAAAAAACAAACCGAACAAGAATTACATAGACACCCATAGTAATAAACGGATTGTGAATTCGCGCCCGGTGTAATGAAACGAAAGTAGAGAAGCTTATTACTGAAGAAGTTAGCTGTAGAA
>CAZQKJ010000053.1:0-13921 GCA_964593315.1 uncultured Granulosicoccaceae bacterium | reverse complement strand
GAATGGAAGGACCTGCACAGTCACTGCAGCGTCCAGCAAGGTTCAATCAACTGAGAAAGCGCCGTCTGTCAGTGCCGCAACGTCCGGCGACATTACCGTGAATGATATCACTGACATTGTTATGGTTACCGGTCAGTCAAACGTATTGGCGTCCGGCACTGGTTACGATGCCTGGCTGGATCTGCCCGATTCCCAGGTTTTTGCCTATACCAATAATGGCTGGCAGATGGCCGATTTGCACCAGGTATGGGATCGTTTTCAGCATCCGGGTGTCGATGCGTTGAAAATTCCGGGCAAGGATCCGGTAAACAGCTTTGCGTTTCACTTTGGAAAAGCATTGGTTAATCGTGACGTATCGCGAGTAGCAGCGTTTATCGTTGTGCCGGGCCCGGGTAAGGGAATATCTAACTGGGATGCTGGCACTGCCATGTACCAGCTAATCAGTAATAAAGTGACCGCGGCGTTAGCAGAAATTCCACATAAGAACACAATTGATGCGGTATTATGGCACCAGGGTGAAAACGACTGGCTCTATGAGGGCACCGCCGATGCGAATCCGACCGGATTCTCATCGAAAGACTCTTATGAATATCGTAACTATTACCAGATAAAACTGGATGCACTCATCTCGAATTTCCGCGGTGAAGCCTGGGCTCGCAGCGATACCGGCTTCATTTGCGGCGAGACACGGCGCGCCGAAGGTGTCAATCGCAGATTGATGGCTCTGAATAGCGATGATGACCCCAGAACCGCCTGTGTTGCGGCCACGGATTTGCCGAAGAGACCAGATGATCCTTATGGGTCGCACTTCTCGGCAGCGGGATTGAGAACCCTTGGACAGCGCTACGCAGATGCGTACCTTGATATGAACTGATACAACAGGTAGATGGGTGGGTATGATTAACCCTGTGACAACAACAATAAAAAATACCGGGCAGTACTCACGGGTTTTGCATTTACTGGCATTATCGGTTTTGGCAGTGACCTTATTCGCGTGCTCGGCAGAAGAACAAAAGTGTGATGCAAATGATGATGCTTGCGGTACCGATAGCAACCTGGCATCTTCCATCAATGGATCTGTTGGTACCGAATCTCTTAGCAGCAGCGAATTAAGCAACTGTGTGTCCGCTGATGCTGATCCGGATGGTGACGGCTTCGGCTTTGAAAACGGTGTCAGTTGTCTTGTTCCTTCAGCCTCTGGTGGCACATACACTGTCGATGACATAAATCATGTAGTCGTTGTGACGGGTCAGTCGAATGTGGAAGCGCCGCTTACTGCCTTTGATCCAGTGCTGGATCAGCCACACCCCAGAGTGTTCGCCTTTACTGATGAAGGCTGGCAAGTGGCAGATTTGCATCAGGTATGGGATGAAAATGCTCACCCGGGTAATCATTCACTGACAGATCCTTCCAACTCGCCCAACAATAATTTGATTTTTCATTACGGTAAAACCTTTGCACAGCAAAACGCTGATGCTGTTCCTGCCTTTATTGTGCTTGCGGCACCCGGCAAAGGTATTGCCAACTGGGATTACGAGAGTCCCTTCTATCTAAAGATGCGTAACAAGATAACTGATGCGTTAGCGCAAATACCCAATGTTGATAAAGTCGATGTCATGCTTTGGCATCAGGGTGAGAGTGACTGGTTGTTCGAAGGCACCTCTGATGTTGATGCCACAGGTTTTACTGATACTGACTCCCCTGAGTATCGGAATTACTATGAGTGGAAACTGCAACAGGTGATTGCTAATTTCAGATCGGAGTCCTGGGCTGTGACTGATTTGCCTTTTATCTGTGGTGAGACCCGCATAGCGGAAGGGGTGAATATCAGACTTAGAGCACTCAATGACGACAACGATCAGAATACCGCCTGTGTGATGGCAACAGATTTGCCCTTCCGTTTGTCTGATCCATCGGGTGCACATTTTTCGGCAGCCGGGTTGCGTGAATTGGGTCGGCGCTACATGCAGCAATATCAGGCAATCGTCAACCAGTAAGTGTGCAAGTGTTAGTTGTTGGTCGTGTTGAACTATCCGCCGGTGTAGACTATAAATTGCAGCAGTAAAGATGTGACACTATAGAGCCCACTGATTTTCCACGGATTGAAAAACACACAGGATTGATCAAATGAGAAGTCCACCGACAGGGCGTCGTCACGATGACAGTGACAGCAAGACACTAAGTAAATCAGAACTCACTGCAAACTGGTTGCCGCGCTATACCGGCATGCCACTTGATCAGTTTGGTGACTATATCCTGCTGACCAATTTTTCCGATTATGTTAACGCCTTTGCAAGCCGATTTAACTGCACCGTCTATGGTGAAGACAGGCCCATGCAGGCTGCGACCAACAGTCACGGAATTTCAATTATAAACTTCGGCATCGGTTCTGCCAACGCGGCAACTATCATGGACTTGTTGACCGCAGTAACGCCCAAGGCGGTCTTGTTTCTCGGCAAGTGCGGTGGGCTGAAAACATCAACAGAGATAGGTAATTTTATATTGCCGATTGCAGCGATTCGCGGCGAGGGTACCAGCGATGACTACCTGCCACCTCAGGTACCGGCTTTGCCATCTTTTAAGTTACACAAATTTGTATCAGACAAAGTCGCAGACCGTGGCTACGAGTACCGAACCGGTGTTATTTACACCAGCAATCGTCGCGTCTGGGAGCACGATAAATCATTCCATGCAAAGTTGCACGAGATGACCTGTATTGGCATTGATATGGAGACTGCAACGTTGTTTATAGTCGGACACGCTAATCAGATTGCGCGGGGCGCGCTTTTGTTAGTGTCAGATGTGCCGATTACACCTGACGGTGTAAAAATGGAAGATGCAGACCGGGAGACTACAACTAACTGGGCTCCGATACATCTGGAGCTGGGGCTTGAAGCCATGACCGAGATTGGTAGTAAAGGTGAGCAGATACGGCACTTCAGATACTGATTGCACGGTGTGTTGTGTTGCGCGTCTTATCTCAACGCTTACACGGTAAGAATGGTTGAGCCAGTTGTTTTTCTTGCTTCCAGATCGCGATGAGCTTTTTCAGCATCTTTAAGTGCATAGCGTTGATCAATGTTGATATCAATCACTTTTGATTCCACCAAGGCGATCAACTCTTGTGCCGATGCCTGAAGATCCTCGGGTTTAGCGGTGTAAGTCATTAGAGAGGGGCGGGTGAAGTATAAAGAGCCCTTTGATGCGAGAGTTTTTACGCATACGTTCTCGACCGGGCCCGAGGCAGCACCGAAGCTTACAAACAGACCACGTGGTGCAAGACAATCGAGTGAGATATCGTAGGTGTCTTTACCCACTGAGTCATATACAACCGGAACACCTTCGCCGCCGGTAATTTCCTTAACGCGTTCTGCCAGATTCTCTTCCCGGTATAGTACCGTGTAATCGCAGCCATGCTGTTTGGCGAGTTCTGCTTTTTGTTGGCTTCCAACGGTACCAATCACAGTGGCACCGAGGTACTTTAACCACTGACAGGCGATTAACCCAACGCCGCCGGCGGCTGCGTGAAAAACTACCGTGTCACCCGCTCTGACCTGGTACGTGCTGCGCAGTAGATATTGCGCCGTCATACCTTGCAGCATCATGGCAGCAGCAGTGTCAAAGCTAATGCTGTCTGGTAGCTTAACGAGTCGGTGTGCTGGTATGACTCGTTCATCGCAGTAAGCGCCGATAGGCACGCCTGCATAAGCTACGCGATCACCCACTTTGAAGCCTGTGATATCCTTACCCAGTTCGCTGATTGTACCGGCCGCCTCAAGCCCTGGTATAAACGGACTCTCATCAATCGGGTACGCACCTGTGCGGTGGTAGACATCAATATAATTCAGACCCACCGCGCTTTGCTGGAGACGAACTTCTGAAGAATCGGGAGGTCGTACCTCACAAGATTCATACGCCAGGTTCTCGGGCCCGCCCGTGGCGTGTATTCTGATAGCGTTGGCCATGTTGTGCACCGTTGTGTTCCGAATTCTGCAGCCAGAGAGGCTATATGAATAATATAAAATTGTCACTGCCATTCGCGTTGCTGCTGGCTGCGGGTGCTGCAAACTCGGCTCCTGTCGTCGAGCTTTTTACCTCGCAAGGTTGTTACTCCTGTCCGCCAGCTGATGAATTTCTGGCTGAAATTATTACCAGGCAACCGGATGTCGTAGCGCTTGAATTCCATGTCGACTACTGGGATACCTTGCGCTATGGAGCAGCCGGTGTTTGGAAAGATCCCTTTTCTGATCCCAGCTATAGCCAACGTCAACGTCGATACAATGCCAATGATCTTGAAGGACGAGAGGGTGTATACACGCCGCAGATGATAATCAACGGTCAAACCGCTCAGGTCGGTACCAGTAAGGGTCGGATTAATCGGGCAATCGCATCTGATCCTCCGGAGATCGAAATCAAAGCCGAGTTTGGTGATGAAGGTTTGGTGGTTAAAATAGATAGTGCAGATACCAGTGAGTCGATCTTGTGGCTGGCGGTGTTCGATCGTGAGCGTACCACCGATGTAAAAAACGGCGAGAACCATGGCAAGACCATTGTTAATCACCATGTTGTGCGTGAGCTCGTGCCGCTCGGACGTTGGGAAGGCGATGACGTTAATCAAAGCTTTGATATGGCGAGCTATGGATTGACAGCCGATGGCACGGATAGCGGCTGTGCTGTTTTTCTTCAGGATGAATCGCTGGGTGCAATTCAAGGTGCTACCTACTGCCGTTAGGTATGCCAGAACTCTGGCATGCCCGGGATCTTAATGCCAAGGGAGCTTTGAACATAGGTTCAAGGTAATCAGTACCTAACTGGAAACTTACCCCCTGAGGCGAGGCTCATCCCGAACCTCACTGTCTCATATAGAAAATCTGTCCGCCGCTCAGTGTTTCCTCAAACAGGTTGCCGGCAGATTCCAGCGGCAGAGGCTCTATACAGAATGACCTGATGCTGTTACTCACCCGCTGTATGCCGCACTGAATGGTTTCCGGTGCCAGGTTTTCACTGTCGCTTGAAGCGATAACTGCTTGTGTTACAGAATCCGGAATTGAAGAAACCACAGGGTCTATAGAGTTCAGCGCTTCAGTTATACGGTTGCCTGCGCCGACAAAATCTGTAGAGGCGATGTTATCTCCAGCTACTAAGGTCCAGTCAGTGTCAGTTGTACAATTATTTTGTGCATTGGTTGGGTCGCAGGATTGCGCTATGGTGATAGCACCTGTTTGATCAATCATTTCGCGTTGTCGCGCTGCGTCGTCAGACGGGTGCTGTGTGAATACTGTTGTTTCAGTAACAGTTGATAAACTGCTGAGATATCTCTGTAAACCATTCGCGTTAAGTGCTGCTTCAATGACAGTGTCAGTTGGTCTTGTCAAAAGATTCGCATTGAATACTGTGTTGTTAATCAGATCTACCCGCCTGACGGTAATATTGCTGTCTTCTTGTAGGACATACAACAAATGACTCGCGGTTGCGCTAAAGAGTGATCGGAGCGTCGAGTCCAGTGTCCACCTGATGAGTGTGGTGGTGTCTGCACTGGTAATCTCAATGCTGTTGTCGAAGAATCCGGCAAGATCGGTGTTGATACTCTCGGCATTTAAAGAGTTTGTCGCCACTGCGGTAATGTTCGCTAACTCATCTGTTGCTGAAACGAGTTGTCTGGTAAAGACCTCGCTTGAAGAAATACTGTCACTGTTTGATATTGAGTTTAGTAGCGCAATGGGTAGCACCGTAGAGAGTTCCGGCAGCACGATAGCATTGTCCGGGGCTGCATCCGGGCTGGCGTCGCCGCTAGAGGTATTATCACTACCAACAGAATCAACCGGAACCGGGTCTGCAGCTGTGTTGGTGCTGTCTGTATCGCCATCGACGCTGTTGTCTTGCACATTGGACACGCTGCCATTGGTGTCTATGATTCTCGGTCCGCCATCACCAGTGCCGGAAATGCCGCCGGAGCAGGCACTAACGAATAAGGTTATCAGTACGACAAGACATCGCATTATCAATCGGGTGTTATGCGCCGGCACCAAGAGCCATTTATTTTTTGTCATCATCCGACTCGCCGTGTTCATTGATCGGTTCTTCAAAGTAGTAAATCCCAAGCCCGGTGCGATATCGGCCTGTGCCTTTTAAGCCGGTATTGATGGATCTGTCCTGTTTGGCCAGAACTTTATCCAGTGATTGAAGCAGCTCTATCGATTTTTCGGTACTGAGGTTGCGAAAGAGCTCAACCCCCTCGGCCGGTACATCGTCGTAGGCGACTCTCAACTGCAGCCGTGTTAAGTCATCTTCAGTTGCAAAGTTGTGATCGATGGTATTAAGCAAGTCATTGATGCTGTCACCGGATATTTTTAGTAACTCTTCTTTACTTGCCGCAGGCACATATCCGCTGGTTAGTAGTTTTACTTTGGTTTTGTTCTTATCAATGCTGACAACACCGACCCGAAGTAACTCGTCGAGTACCGCTCTGGGTGTCATATCACCACTGTAGCGTTTAACCAGATCTTCAAAGCTGCCGGTACTGTCGTTGTCTTTTAAACTCAACACACCTGGTTTGCCCTTTGCCGTTAGAAAATCTGTATCGCGCATCCAGCCACCGATCACCCGGGCAGCACGGTTATTCTCTTTCGGAGTAGTATTGTTGTCCTCCGGTTCTTCGAGTTGCCGTTTGACTTCTTTGCGATTGATGCCGGTCAGGATTGAAATTCGCGAGACAGACTGTTTACGACCTGGCAGGCTGAAGTCCTGACTGGCTACCTCTACAAAGACCTGACGCGCTACATCACTAAAGTCTGCGAAGGCCACACCGTTGCGCAGCAGCAACCGCACTAGCGGACGCAGGATTTTCTTCATCAGGGTGGTGGTGGAGGAGGGTTTTGACATGATTCTGCTAATAATACACTAAAGATCAGAATAAATTGGGATTATGCTCCCAATATTGCTGTGGGGAAGAATGGCTGATCCTGGCGACGAAACGAGTTTGCGGCGGCAAAGAACAGACGAGATTGTTGTTATGGGCGAAATACCGGTCTGTATACCCGAGCTTGCGATGATTGAGCTACCATTGACAGCAATATTTTAAACGGTTGCCTTTCATGCGTGTACTGGTCATCAATTGTGGATCTTCGAGTGTTAAGTATCATCTGATAAATCTGGCCGATGGTAACCGTCTGGTGTCAGGCAAAGTGCAATCCATTGGAGAGTCGGGTGGTGAGTTTGGAACGCACGAACAGGCGTTGCAGCATGTTGTCGAACAGATTGGTGAGAGTCAGGTTGATGCAGTAGGTCACCGGGTGGTGCACGGTGGAGAGCGATTTGTAGAGCCGGTTGTGATTGATGCAGACATACTCGCTGCAATAGAAGCCTGCTCAAGCTATGCACCTTTGCATAACCCGTACAATCTTCTCGGTATTAACATCGCGCAGAATCAGTGGCCTGGCATTGCCCATGTTGCCGTGTTCGATACTGCCTTCCATGTTCGAATGCCCAGACGCGCCCGTGAGTATGCCATTGATGCCGATGTTGCAATAAAGCACCAGGTACGGCGTTTTGGTTTTCACGGCACCTCACATGAGTATGTTGCCGGAGTCGCAGCGAAGGCGCTGAAATCGAATGTTGATCAATTGCGAATTGTGACACTTCATCTTGGTAATGGTGCCAGTGCCTGTGCAGTTGAGTTCGGGAAATCAACAGAAACCAGCATGGGGATGACGCCACTTGAAGGATTGGTTATGGGGACTCGTGCCGGTGATATCGATGCGGGTATCGTGCTGTCACTATTGCGCAGTGGCGACTTTACAATAGAGGAGCTGGATGATCTGCTGAACCGTAAAAGCGGATTGCTCGGCTTGAGTGGTATTGGCAATGACCTTCGAAAAATAGAAGATGCCGCAGAGCAGGGTGACGATCGAGCGCGAGCGGCGATAAACATTTTTGCGCATCGAGTACGCAAGTATATAGGTGCTTATGCTGCAGTCATGGGGGGTCTTGATGCGGTGGTTTTCACTGGTGGCATAGGTGAGAACAGTGCCACTATGAGGCGCCGGATTCTACAGCGACTGGAATTCCTGGGTCTGGTAATTGATGATGATATGAATACCGATGCCAGCGTCAGTGACGAACAAAAAGCCGTGGTTATTTCTGATCCGCTGTCCAGAGTGCGATCGCTGGTTGTCAAAACTGATGAAGCAATGATGATCGCGACGCTCACCAAACGTATTGTTAATGAAGAAAACAAGCTCAATGCCGTAAAGACCATTCCAGTCGCGGTTAGTGCGCGGCATATTCATCTAACCAAAGAGACTTTTGAAGCCTTGTTTGGTGCTGGTGCCGAGCCTACCGTTTATCGTGAGATTTCTCAGCCCGGCCAGTTTGCCTGTGAAGAGCGTGTCAATTTAATTGGTCCACGCAACCGGATTGACGGGGTGCGGGTACTTGGACCACTACGCTCCGTTGACCAGGTTGAAATAGCCCGCACAGATGAGTTCAGGCTCGGGGTTGATGCACCGATTCGTGACTCTGGCAAGGTACAGGGTTCAGCACCGATAACACTCGAAGGACCGGCAGGTACAGTTCATTTATCGGAAGGTTTGATTTGTGCGAGACGACATATCCATATGCGTCCCGAGGATGCAGAGGTATTTGGCGTGAAAGACAAAGATGTTGTCGAAGTGGCGCTGACTGGCGGTCCGCGAGATCTTGTGTTTGGAGATACTTTGGTGCGAGTCAGTGAAAAATATAACCTCGAGATGCACATTGATACCGATGAAGCGAATGCTGCGGAAATCAGTAGTGGAGCGAGTGGTGAAATTATCTACGATACAGTCTCAGGTGTAGGCGCTCAATTGCGTAAATCTCGTGGCTAGCTGTTGGGGCTACTAAATCAAAGCTAGTAAATCTGTTGCATCGTGCAATACATAGTCTGCAGCAAGTTCATTAATATCGCAGTGGCTGTAGCCCCATGGCAGAACAGCGACGGTCATATTGAGCGCTTTCGCAGCACCCACATCGGCTGCTGAGTCACCTACCATTATTGTGTCTGGTATGTGGCTATCAAGCATTCTCAAGCACTCCTTCAGTGGTGCTGGATCAGGTTTTCGAAAGGGGGTTGTGTCTCCACCTACTATGGCTTCAAAATAATGACTGATTGCCAGATGATCCAGAATCTGTGTTGTCATTGCCTGTGGTTTATTGGTGCAAATACCTTGTTTGATGCCAAGGGATTTTAAGTGTTCCAATACGTCAATAACGCCCGGGTACAACCGAGTTGAATCACAACAGCATAGTTTATAGTGAGTCAGGAAGCGATCATAGGCCTGTTGCTGATTAAAGTCCTCCAGACCGTTAACGGCGTCGAATGCTCGCTGCAGTAGTTTTGAGGCTCCGTGGCCAATCATTTTTTTTATCCGTTCCACTGGCAGCGGCGGGTGTTGAGTCTCTGATAGAACCCGGTTTACAGCGGTGGCCAGATCATCTGCACTGTCAGCCAGTGTGCCGTCAAGATCCCAAATAACCGCATGGAATCGGCATTTTTTTATTGTCATTCTTTTATGGTGGGCAGTGTAAGGGATGAGGTTATGGTAGCCGTAAAAGTATTCGCACACAAAAAAGGCCACCGCAATGCGGTGGCCTTTGGTGAACACTTTAGCGGTGCTCTAGCTGGCCTTTTTCTTTCTTCGTTTAGTTGAAGTGTTAGCGGCCTTTTTGGGCATCGTAGTGCTGATACCGATCGTCTCATTGGCAATGCTGATGGGTTGCTGTAATGCGCTTGCTTTACGCTTTTCAGCAGCGAGCATAGATTCAAGCTCCTTGATGCGCGAGGTCATGGTCGTGCTCTTTTGCTTGTGTGTTAGTGCAATTTGTAATTGCAGATCCTCTATTTTACCAAGATAGTCCTGCTCGGCATTTTGCAAGCTTTCCAGCTCCTGCATGAGATCGCGGGCGTCTGACTGTAATTCTGCTCTCGCCTCTTTTTCCGCCGCAAGCGCGCTTTCTGTTTTATCCAGTTTCGCTGCATTCTTTGCCGCTTCTTTGGCGAGCGCTCTTTGCTCGGTGGTTGACAGTTTCGCGTCCATTATGAGTCGCTCCACTTCTTTTTCTCGGCTCTTTAGATCCCGAGCCAAAGCGGTTTTCTCAGCAATAGCGTTAGCGAGCAGCTTGTCCAGTTCTGCACGACGTGCTTTCCACTGTGTATCGGACTTATCTGACGCTTTGAGCTTTTGTAGCTTCTGCTGGCTTGTATTCGCCGCTCTCTCCGCTGCCGCTAATTGCTTTCTGGCATCAGCCAAATCATCTTTAAGTTGCTTGTTGTTGTCTATGGCGTTGCTTGCCTTGGCTGCATCCTTCGCTGCCAGATTTTCGCGTTTTTGTAGTGCTTCAGATTGCTGGGCCAGATGTGCATCGAGATTCTTTATGGTGTCCTTAAGCTCTGCGATCTCGGCCTTTTGCTTCTTGTCATCACGACTCACAAGCTTTAGCTCGCCCTCGCTGGTAGCAAGCTTTCGTTTGAGCTGATCGATTTCGCCTGTAAGCTTAAGCGCTGCCGCGGTGGTTTTGCTTTTGTTATTGGCTAAGTCTGATGCTGCATCTCTCTCGGTTTTAGCAAGCTGCGACTGGGCGTTCGCCAATTGTTTTTTAAGTTGCTTGACCTGGTCACCTGAAACCTGTGCTTTATCTGCATATTTTGATGCTTTGGACTCTTGCCTGGCAAGCTCAGCTGACTGAGTAGTGAGACGCGCCTCCAGATCCCGATGGGTGGCCTTGATCTCGGCAAGCTCAGACTGGTGCTTCTTTTCGTCACGGTTGATCAGTTTGAGTTCGCTGTCACTGTCGCTTAATCGAGCTTTTAGTTGGTCGATCTCCGCTTTGAGCCTGGACTCGGTTGTCGTATGCTTGGCTGCGGCTTCCTTAGCGGCTTTTTGGGATGCTTTTTTCAGCGTATCCAGTTTCCGTTTTGTGTCAGCCAGTTCTTTCTCTAGCTGCTTGTTAAGTGCTACAGAAGCCTGTGATTTTTGAGAGCTTTGCGATGCAAGGACCTCTTGTTTGCTGAGAGCTGCAGCGCGAGTCGATAGTTCCTGGTCGAGACCAGTAAGTCTGGATTTAAGATCTGCAATCTCTTTATTGCTGCGGCGCTCTTCTGAGTGTGCCAGTTTAAGGTCACTGCTGCTCGCTGCAAGTTGCTGTTTTAGATTGGCAATATCGTCCTTAAGCTTTGATTCAAGATTCTGGCGCGTACGTTGAGAATCTCCCTTGCTGGCGTCAGATTTTTCAATCGACTCTTGCAGTTGTTTTTGAGTGCGCTGTAATTTGTTTTCAAGCTTGCGGTTTATTTCAGCTGCAGACTGTGCCTGTGTATTGGCACTGGATGCAGCAGCTTCCTGTTTCTTGAGTAGTGCTTTGAGATTGGCTATTTCCTTTCTGAGTTCACTGATCTCGGCCTTTAATGCAGTGATGTCCTTTTGGTTTCTTGCGTCCTCGCGGTTTGCCAGTGTCAGCTGTCCGGATAGTTCAGTAATCTGTTTATTCAGATCAGCTATCTTATCGCGTAGTGCAGACTCTGATGCCCGGGTTGAGTCAATCGCTTCATCGTGTGCTGTTTTGACTTTTAGTGCATTTTTGTCGAGCTCACGATTCAGATCCGAGATCTTATTGTCCGCAGCCTTAAGCGTATTCTGGTGTTCCTTCTCGAGCGCTTTATGGGTGCGTTGTAATTCACTAAGCTGCTGTTGAATGTTGGCATTGTCACCAGAAGCGGAATCTTTTTCCGCCAGTGCGATCCGCAGTTTCTCAATGGTGTTTGTATGTTTCTTGTTGCTTTTCTGAAGCTCGGCGCGCAGAGTCTTTGCGTCTGTATCCAGTGTGCCTACTTCTTTTTCAAGTGCCGAGATATCTGCTTCCAGCATTTGCTGTTGATTGTCAGCAATTTTGGTGTCGGTGATTTTATTGTTGAGTTTTTGCGTTAACTCCTGAACGCTGCTCTCAAGCTCGGTGCAACGGGCTTCACTGGATACTCTGGCAGCGTTACTTGCACTGAGTTGCTGCTGCAGGTCAGCGGCAGTTTTTTGTGCTTGCGCGCGTTGGTTTTCAAGCTGGGATTCTAGAATCGCCACTTTCTGCTCGAGACGTTGGATGTCTTTCTCGGACATCGCCAGCGCCTTCACCTTTTTTTCCAATTTTGCATTGATAGCGTCGGCTTCTTTTTCAAGCGCTTTCTGCTGTCGAGTGCCTTTGTGGAGATCGTCCTGCAAGCGGGAGATTTCTGTTTCGAGTTTTGCAATCGTAGCCGTCGCAGTGCTGTGATCAGTGTTTTTCTGTTCACTTAAACGCAGGCGTTCAGCCATTGCAGTCTCTAGCTTCAACGAGGTAGCATCGCAATAGGATTGCAGAGTGTGCTGCTGTGACTTCAGCAATTCTATTTCACGCTGTAGTGCCTCAAGCTCGGTTGTTGCGAGTTTGTGTTCGGTATCCTTTTGCGCTAGCGCCTCTTTGACGGACTCTAGTTTTTGGCATGCTTTTGCTGCAGCGGCGCTGGCCTCGGCTTTTGACTCGCGTGCTTGTTTTAGCTCTGCATTATCAATTGCGAGTTGGCTTTTAAGTTCTGATATATCAGCATCTTTCTTGTGCTTCGTATCGTTGAGTTCGAGCTGTAGAGCGTTGAGCTCTCTCTGCAAGCCACTGCTTTCAGTGCGAGCGCGCTCGGCGGTAGATTGGTAGTCGTCGAGGCGTGCCTTCATTTCAGCAAGGCGGCTTTCCAGCACTGAGCGCTTTCCCTGAGCTTCGTTAAGTGCAAGGTCGGCTTTGCGGAGATCGGCTTTTTCCTGGCCCAGTTCGGTGCCAAGGCGATTCAGTTCGCGGTCTTTGTCATCCAGTGATCGGGTCAATTGCTTCACCGAACCGTCGGATTCACCGACTTTGGCAGACAGCCTGTCTACTTCTGCCTTCGCAGCCGGCAACCGTGATTTAACATCATCGTACTTTTTCTGCAGTTTATTCAGGCTTCTGTCGCGTGCCGCGATCTCATTTTCAACCTGAGAAAGTGCCGTTTTAATCGGTGTTATTGTGAGCTCTGATTGCTGCAAGCGCGAATTGAGTTCTTCCTCCTTTCGCGCAGCTTTAAATTTGCGCAGTATCCAGCCAATAAGGAAGCCAAGAATGGTTGCTATAACAAGAATCAGTAATACTTGTGAGATGAGATACAGCATCGTTACTCCGCTATATATGAGCTAGAAAATTGTTGTTCGGGTACGTTTGTCGAGTCATTGATAAAGCGGACTTCAACGCGGCGATTGTATGATTTGTCTGTGTTGTTCTCGTTTGAAGCAACCGGGCGTGTTTCCCCGAATGAGAACGAAGCGAATTGACTGTCATCAAGACCGTAAGAGCGCAGCAGGTTTGATACCTGCGTTGCACGGCGTTGGCTTAGATCAAAATTGTAGTTTTCGCTACCGTCCTGGTCTGCGTGTGCTTCCACTACGACGCTTCCATTCACTTCCAGTGAACATTCATTTACCAGTGCTGCCAGGCTTTGAATAGCGTCGTGGTAGTGACTGCTGACGACATCTGAGTCGACATCAAAAAGTATCGTTTGGTGTGTTTCACCTGCGTTTGATGATAAGGCGAGACAGTTTTGCGATAGCGATATTGGTGCTGGCTCAGGTGTCAGCGCAGTGATATCTGTTACCAGACGAAGCGGGGTGATCATCGCCTGCTGGTCTTTCAGTTCCTGTTCTATTGCGTCTTTGGATTGCTGATCGTAAGCTTCACCGGTGATTTTGAGCTGATCTTCATCGATCCACATTTCACCTTTTTTCAACGCAACGATAGCACCCGTAGCCAGCGCCAGTTTGGCTCCGCTGTCCGTCATTGGTCTGGCATCTGTTTCAAGACTGGAGATTGCTGTTATCGGGGCGATGGTGTCTTTAAT
>CAZQKJ010000052.1:0-13928 GCA_964593315.1 uncultured Granulosicoccaceae bacterium | reverse complement strand
GGGGCTTATGTGCGCAAGCTTATCCGCAGTGGCAAGAAGTTGCGCCGCGGCACGCATAGAACCAACGAGTTTACTGTCACCTTGCGAGAACTGACAACGGATCATGATGTGATAGAGCGACGATTGCACACTGTTGCATCCGTGGGTTTCCCTAATTATTTTGGTGTTCAGCGCTTCGGGTCTGATGGTCGTAATGTAGATAACGCACGCAGCATGTTTGTAAGGCGACGAAAGTTGAGTCGTTTTAAGCGTTCAATCTATCTTTCTGCCGCGCGTTCCTATCTCTTCAATCAGGTGCTTGCAGCCAGAGTTGAAAACGGGAGCTGGTTGCAAGTGCTCCCTGGTGAAGTCTGTATGTTGGCAGGATCGAACAGTGTGTTTAAATGTGATATGCCGGACACTGACATACAGAAACGCCATGACGAACATGATATTCATACCACAGGCCCGATGGTTGGCAGTGGAGATGCTATGACCACCCGTGACGTGCATGAACTTGAGAGTAGGTTCATGCAAGAGGAAGATCTTTTGTGTAGCGGACTTAAAGCAGCCGGGCTCAAATCTGAACGGCGGGCGCTTCGTGCGAGTGCAATTAACCTGCAATGGCAGTGGACTGATGAAAAAACACTCGAGATTGCTTTTGCACTACAGCGCGGGGTATACGCGACATCAATGCTTGGCGAGATAGCTGATTTGCAGCAAACGGAGACAAGCCTTTGAACTGGTGGGGCAAGTTGCTCGGGGGTGGCTTTGGCTTTTTAGTCGGCGGGCCTATCGGTGCTCTGATAGGTGCGGCACTCGGACATAACTTCGATTCAGGGCTTAAACGCCTGCAGTCGGATGCAGATGAAGAGTTAAAGCCGGGTGCACAGGAGCGAGTGCAGGCAGCGTTTTTTACCGCCACCTTTGCCACCATGGGTCATATTTCCAAAGCGGATGGAAAAGTCACGCCGGATGAAATCAAAGTGGCCGAAAATATTATGGATCAAATGCAGCTCAGCGCGGAACAGCGAAAGGTGGCCATTGATCTCTTTCAGCAGGGTAAAGATCCTGACTATGATGTTCAGGCGGTGGTTGAACAGTTCCGCATTGAATGCCGCAGACGAACGAATCTGATGCGAATGTTTGTCGAGATACAACTGCACGCTGTATACGCCGACGGTGACTTGCACCCGGCTGAGGAGCAGGTGCTCGAGCAGTTATGTGAATACCTAAAGTTCCCCAAGTTCATGTTGCGTCAGATGGAGGTACTGGTCAGAGCAGGCAGATCTGCCAACAGTGGCGCGGGTCACGCCGGTAGCAACTACCGTTCTGGTTCTGGTGCAAAAAATACAAGCCGCAGCACAGACATGAGTATTGCTGATGCTTATGAGCTGCTGGCGATTGAAAAGACCGCAGACAAATCGGCAGTTAAAAGAGCCTATAGAAAAATGATGAGTCAGCATCATCCGGATAAGCTGGTTGCCAAAGGCCTGCCACCGGAGATGATCAAGATTGCGACGGAAAAAACCCAGCACATCAAAGCGGCTTATGAGCTAATTAAAGAGTATAAAGGCTGGTAGTTGCAAACCGGTTGTAGCGATTGCTGTATTGCATGGGTGCTGATTGTGCAGGTGCTGGCTACTTTTCATTCAACCTTGGCATCAGCATAACGAGATTGCATGGTTTGGTGCGGCTGTCGAGCTGTTCGGAAATTAGCTGTGTCCAGGCAGTTTTGCACGCACCCGGTGAACCTGGCATCACAAAAATGTAGGTAGCGTTGGCAACCCCTGCAAGTGCCCGTGATTGCAGTGTTGAGGTTTTGATATCCTCATAAGATAAGACTCGGAACATTTCTCCAAAGCCCTCAATCTCTTTATCAAGTAGCGGTTTTACCGCCTCCGGTGTGCCATCTCGACCGGTTACCCCTGTGCCGCCGGTCGTTAGCACGACATCGATATCCGGGTTGGCTATCCACTGGCTCAGGCTTGAGCGGATCTGGTATTTATCGTCTTTGACGATGGTTTTATCGACGCACTGGTGGCCGGATTCTGTGAGTGCTGCTACCAGCACTTTGCCGGACTTATCGTCAGCTTCTGTGCGACTGTCCGAAATCGTCAGGACAGCAATATTGAGCGCTTTGAAGGTATCGAAGTCGGTCATCAGATGATTTCCATCATTTTTAATGTTAGTTGATAGTATCAGAGGCTTGGTCACTAAACCGCGAGCTGTGAGAGAATATAATACTCTTTCGAATTTAACTCTCCTGAAACAGGCGGCAGCACGCGAACATGTCAGAGCGATTGCAAAAACTAATGGCCCGCGCCGGTATTGAATCGCGCCGCAAGATAGAAGCGGCCATCACTGCAGGTGAGATTGTGCTGAACGGGCAGGTCGCCACACTCGGTGATAAGGCCAATGCCGGGGACAGACTTCGCTACGCCGGCAAGCGTTACCGGGTTACAGAGAGTGGTGCGAGACAGGCGCGTGTGATTGCCTACCACAAACCCGAGGGTCGGGTCACAACTCGCTCTGACGAACATAACCGGCCTACCGTATTCGAACACCTGCCACGGCTAAAGCAATCGCGATGGGTCGCGATCGGCCGTCTTGATTACAACACTACCGGACTGCTGTTGTTTACCGACAATGGTGACCTTGCCAACGGACTGATGCACCCGTCGTCAGAGGTAGAGCGAGAGTATGCCTGCCGGGTGCGCGGGCCTGTCAGTGAGGAGGATTTAAAAAAACTCACGGACGGTATAGAGCTTGAAGACGGTCCGGCGCGTTTTCAACGCTGTTGGTTTGATGGTGGAACCGATAACAATCAGTGGTACCGAGTAGTACTCAGTGAAGGTCGCAATAGAGAGGTACGACGCATGTGGGCAACCTTGGGTTATCAGCTCAGTCGTTTGACGCGTGTGCGCTACGGGCCGATAGATTTACCCGGTTGGCTGCGTGCAGGAAAAATAACTGACATAGAAGAAGGCCTGCTCACCCATCTATACGAAACAGCCGGAATGTCAGAAAAACATGCCGATGCAGAATTGCGACTGGTGTTTGATACCGTCAGGCGCGGTCGCGGGCCTGGTAACAAGCGCGGTAGACCCAACAGGGCAAACAGTGGCAGAGGACATAGCGCATCGACCCGTGCCCGATCAGCAAATGCGCGGTCCGAAAGCGGTGGGTCACAAAGCGGGGGAGCTGGAAAAAGTACAGGAATGGCGCGAGGACGAAAGCCCGGTGGACGCTAACGGCTGTATGAATGGTGCAATAGTTTGGAGCCAGGTGCCGGGCACGGATTTGAAAAACTAGCCAGGTATGTTTTTGATCCGGCCAAACGGTATCTGGTCAGATTGCAGCCCGCCTGGCCTGCACTCTGTGTGCAGATCTGGCGGCGGGCTCAATTTGGCGGAGAGAGAGGGATTCGAACCCTCGAAACGTTTAACCGTTTACACACTTTCCAGGCGTGCTCCTTCAGCCACTCGGACACCTCTCCGGAACTCTTTACCGCTAACTTTACCAGTTAGCCTTGTTGCTACTGTACTCCTGTCAGTCTATGCCATTCGGTTAGCGTTTGGGTCGCTAGCTTTCCTGGCCGCCTCCCCTTGGAGTATAGATGGGGGATGGAAAAGTGGACACATTGCTGCCGACATCGGCAATTTTCGGTGTGCCTCTTTTTTCTACCTCATCGATTCTGATCACCGCGTGCATCGGGATGATGGTCTGGTTCACCCCTTCGAACTCGGTTTTCAGTTTTTCCTCTGACGGATCAACTACCACGGTCGTGTGAGCATCAAACATCAGGCCTTCAATCACCACAAATCCGTAGAGCTCACCCTGGTATACATCGCGCGCATACAGTTCGTATATTTTATCCTGATTGATAAAACGGATGCGATATACGTGTTCTGGTGACATCAATGGGTTTCCGGTCAGCGGAGGTCATGCGCCGGCCGTGGTTGTGAGGTCGGGCGCGCGCGATGATAACACAGCATGGCCGGTCGTAGACAATGCTGTGCAAGGCCGGTGAGTAGAAACTGCGGACCGGGTTGAATTCGTGTGTGTTTTTAACCCGGTACACCGAATTCTGCGACTGGCAGACACAAAGGCTCGACGAATGGATGCGCCGATTCATTCAACAAGGTGCGCGGAAAACTCTTCAGACTGATTTCAAAGGATCAGCATCAAGTCGGTAGACGCATTCGTCACCGTGGGACGGGTAGTATTGTCTGACCAAAGGATCATGGCCCGGAATAATGTGGTTTTTACTCTCTGCCAGTGCCACAAGTGTCTCGAAGCCGCGCAGCATGTCTTCAAGGTCGACCACAATCGGAAACGGTTTGGCGAAAAGATAGTTCTCGTAGTAGTGACTGGCATCGGAAGCCAGTACCATCCAGCCGCGGCGGGTTTTTACCCTGACGCACTGCAAGCCTCTGGAATGTCCGCCGATCAGATGGACCTCTACACCCGGTGCTATAGTGCCGGCGCCGTTATGAAAGACCAACCGGCCGCTATAGAGTTTGCGGACCATCTCAACGATGTGCTCTCCGGTGAATGGCATCTTCAAAATATCGTGACACATACATGGCCCGGTCGCATAAGCCATCTCATGTTCCTGCACATGAAAGGTAGCGGCGTTAAACTCCGGCAGTGAGCCTGCGTGGTCATAGTGCAGGTGAGTAATGATCACGGTGTCGATGGTATCCGGTGCTATGCCAAACCGTTTTAGCAATGTTGCCGGCTCTACTTTTACTGGTCGGTTACGTGCGATACCCTCCTGTGTGTCATAACCGGTATCCACCAGAATGGTTTGAGTCGGGCTTTTTAATAACCACAGGTAGTAGTCCATGTCATGCTGAACGTCGTGGTTGTCATCAAACAGGAAAGAGTCATTTCTGGTTCTTGAATTTCGTTCGGCGTACTTGAGTGCGTATATTTCCCATACATCATTCATATTCGGCACTGTCCTGTAGTGTGAGTTGCCTCTTTGTGTTGGATGCTTTGTATACCAGTGCTTCGAGTTGCAGGTTTTTTAAGTACACATCTGCGCTGTTTTCAAGTGCGGACCCTGTTTGTATGTGGTCAACTATGTGCTTTTGTAGATGATAAACACAGTCACCACCGAAGTCTGTATCGTCGAAATGGAAGATAATCGGTTGCCAGTCTGTCTGCCCGTGCAATCGCAGGTGTAGCTCGCCACTGCCGTTTAACGATAGGCATGCCTCAGTACCTTCTATCAACATTTCACCCATAGTCAGGCGTGGGTTTAAACTGCTGTGATCAAGCAGCCGGTTGCCGTCAAAGTGTGCCCGCAGACCATTTTTATAGTAAAAGATAAAGTGTCCGCTGTCTTCCCCGGCAATAGAGGTATTCAGAGTTTGCAGCTCAGCACTGACCGATTCAGGTTCCCCGAAGAGATATCTGAACACATCAATAAAATGTATTCCCGTCTCATGGATCAGAAATTTTTCCATAGTGCGAAAGTAAGGCTGACGTTGCAGATAGGCATCAACACCCTGACCATCGCCCGGTCTCAATCGGAAAGTGGTCTGTAGTACTTTGCCCAGAGAGTTTTTATCAAGTACTGACTTGATTTTTCTATACCAGGGCTGGAATCGAAAGTTCTCGTGTACGACAACGGTACTGTCAGTGTTATCCACGATTTTGCAGCAGTTTTTAGCAGTCTTCAGGTCACCACAAAAAGGTTTCTGGCAAATTAGCAGTTTGCATTGCAGGTTAATGGCCTGATTTATAAGTTCAAAGTGGCTATCTGGCGGAGTGGCGATATCCAGTATGTCTGGTGCTAAGCTACCCAGAGCTGTCTCTAGTGAGTCGGTAATCCGTGTGTTTGAATGACTTGTTAATGTCTTAAGGTCAGCGTGTTTTGAAGTGTCTTTTTCGACAATAGCTTGAAGCTCAACACCAGGTAGCCTAAGCCAGGCATTAATATGAAACTGTGCAAAGTAACCGCCTCCGATAACAATGACGGATACCTTTGTATTGCCAGAGGATTCGGCAGCTGTAGCATCATGCAAAATAGTCATAGCGAAAGATGGCGACTACAGTTGATCCAACACACACTGAGTGATTGAGTCAGTGCTGGCGCTGCCACCGAGGTCACGCCCCTGACCTTGTGGCATGCCTGCAGCCGTTGTAGCTGCCAACCGCAGTTTGACTCCCAGCTCGGTGGCCTCATTGCATTGGTTATTATCACCCAGATACTCCAGCATCATCGCGGCCGATAAGATCATTGCCAGCGGGTTAGCCAATCCTTTGCCTGCAATATCCGGTGCTGTGCCATGGCAGGGTTGAAATACGGCATGATCAACTCCCATGTCTGCGGATGGTGCCAGACCGAGGCTTCCCATCAATCCTGCACCAAGGTCTGACAGAATGTCGCCAAACATATTTTCTGTCACCATAACATCGAGCTCCCAGGGACTCTGAACCATCTTCATTGCTGCGGCATCAACGTACATTGATGAGGTTTCTATATCTGGAAAAAGTGCGGCGCGTTGTTCGAATATTTCGCGAAAGAACCAAAAGGATCGAAACACATTGGCTTTATCGATACACATGAGTTTCGATGGTCGGCCCAGTTGCCTTGCTCTGGTTTGTGCCAGCCGAAAGCTAAAATCAAACAGCTTTTCGGAGACGGCACGAGTGATTCTTAAAAGCTCGGTAGCGTATTCATTATTGTCCGCCACAATGCCTTCATCTTTGTGTGCAAACAAACCTTCTGTTGATTCTCTTATTAATACAAAGTCCAGATTGGCAGCTCTTGCATCGGAGAGTATTTGCGGACCTTGGTCGAAGGTGAAAACTGGTCGAACGCCCGCGAACAGATCGAGCTCAAAACGCAGGTCAATTTGCGGCACGATTTCAGTGCCATCGGGTTTGCGGATGTGCGGCAAACCCATGGCTGATAGCAGGATGGCGTCGCACTGCTTTGCAGCATCGATAGACGCCTGTGGCAGCGACTCTCCGGTTTTTTCGTACAGTAGTGCACCGGCCTCCAGTGATTGATATGACAACGAAAAAGTCTTTGTGTCGCGTGTCAGCTGGGTGAGCACAGCAAGCGTCGGAGCCATTATCTCTGGCCCGATCCCGTCTCCATTGAATACAGCGATGCTAAATTCTTGTTTTTTCAAGGTTTATGATCCGGTTAGTGATAGCGGGGTGCTGATCTATCCGTGATATGAGCCGATTTCTGCAGCTAGTAGACTTTGACGCATTTGAGAATCTATCTGTCTTCCATGTAATATTTTTGTTTAATTTTAGAAACAGAGTGTAATCTGAAAGTTTACGCATCTTGGTGAGAAACTACTTTAAGTTCGGCGCTGCATGCCCGTAGTTCACTTGTGATTGGCATGGTACAACACTGTTCAGATGTACGCCGCGGCACCTGCTAAGTTCACGTGGCTCAATAATAATTAGAAAAATAAAGTTGAGTGTACCGAGATGGTCGAATCAGAAAAGCTGCTACCGGACGCGATTTCGCAGTGTCACAACGTTATCGTATTTCAGTCTGGCTCCAATGCACCAGGTAACGCATCCCAGGGCAGTGCGATCCAGGGTGACAGCGCCGCTATCGCCAACAGTGTTTCAGGCTTGCTGCAGGGACTACAGATTCGCGGGCAACTCGGAAGCGTTGATTATTGCGATGTGTCAGCGGTAGATGCAACCAAAACACTTTCTCAGGCTGCAACCATTTATCTGTTCCTGATTGATCGAGAGTATATGTATTGCGCGTCTGCCACTGAGGCGGCGTATCTTGCAACTCGCAGGGCGGTGACTGGCAGTGGTCTGATTATCCCTGTAGTGACTGAGTACGGCCTGGCGATCGGGAATTCGGCGCTGGCTTTTATGGAGCCGGTTGAGGCTCACTCCGGTCAATTGGTACCGGCGATCAAAGCGCTTGAAGAGCGCATTGTGAATTTCACTGCAAGCAACAAAGTGGTTGAGCCACAAACTAACCAGTTCCATGAAAGGCTTGATAACGCAAGCCTGGTTAGTGAAAGACTGGATGGTGCGTCGCAGATAGCCGAGACAGTCGATCCGTTACCCTGCCATATGAGTGCCTATGATGATTTTATCGAGCAGTTGATTGGTCGTTTGCAGGTTATGCGAATGCGTGATCGTAAGCGAAATCTGAATCTCTTTGCCGATGCAGTGAAAGAAGTGCTGGATGCAGAAATGGTCTACTGCTATTACCGCAGCAAAAATGGCGAGTTGCACTTGTACGAAGCAGAGTCAAATAACCCGGTACATGAATGTACTGCAACCGTTGTGCACAGTGTGCTTGAAGATGCCCTCAAGAGTCATTCGTTTGAGGCAAGCAAACGTTCTCTGCGACTGCAGAACTTTCTACCTCAACTAGCGCCTGAATCCGGCAGTAATGTTGAGTGTATGGTGGTAGTGAATGAAACACTGCCTAACTGTGGTGTGTTTGTAGCCGTTAATGGCGGCTTTACGCGCTTCCCGCTGACTGAAATTCTCAGTACAGCGATCAATACACTGCATGATTCACTGGCATGGGCACGGTTTGAGAATTTCGAAAAACTGAAAGCTAAAGTCTATGATGCACTGAAACAGAAGTATCGGTTTGTCAGCTCTGATATGTATCAGGACAGGTTGCGTATTTTCAGAAATCAACTGGCAAAGCTAAATGTGCACTTTGAGCCTATGTTCCGTTTTGATCGTCATGCACAAGAAGTAGAGGTATTTGCGTACGAGGCGTTGGCGCGTGAAGATGAAGGTGCGGCTGCAGCCCCGGTAGAAATTTTTAATACAGCCAGTCTTTGGGGGATGGGCTTTCAGTCAGAGCTTGATTGCACGCTGCTTGAAATTTCACTTTCAAGTTACGAACAGCAAATTGCCTCATCGGCGTCTACATTAGCCAATATCAAACCCTTGTCTTTGAATGTCTATCCGGCAACGCTGCGCTCGGTGGCGTATCGCGAGTTGCTGCACAAGCTTTTGGGCGAGTCTAAACTGATTCAGGGGCACCATCTGATTATGGAAGTTTCCGAGAAAACGGTTGTGTCTCCGGAGCACCAGACAGAAGCACGTAAACAGCTCGAAGACTATCGTTCCGTTATTGATCAGTTGGTAAAAATGACCGGAGTGAGATTTGCGATTGATGATTTCGGGGTTGGTAACTCGTCATTGTCTCGTCTCGACAGACTCAAGCCACATTATGTAAAGGTAGATCGCGATATTTTGTCTTTTGATACGCAAATGGCCAGTACCCTGATTCGCTACTTAATCGATACACAGAATCTGCAAGGTGCGAGTGTCATCCTGGAAGGCGTTGATATACACAGTAAGTTATCTCTCGACGAGCTGGTGAAAGATATCGGGGTGGGCATTATTCAGGGCCACTGTTTAAGTAAGGCGGTACCGGTATTCGATTCAGACTGGGAAAACCGGACTTGTGAAAGGGTAAAACAGGATCTTGGCTGGGGCTCAATACCGACTCCGACTGAATCTGTCATGCTGCACTGAGCTCACTGCACATCTATGTAGTGCTTCCCGGTTTGGTAAGCGCTGGTTTGATAAACGCTGATGAGGCGGTGATATGAAAAATACCGATACAGGTTTTGCGCGTTTAAGATCTGCCCTCGGTTATTCAATTAAAGGCCTTCGAGTGGCTTATGCTACTGAAGCGGCATTCCGACAGGAAGTCTGGCTCGCAGTTGTACTGCTACCGCTCGCGTTAGTTGTTGGTGATACACCACTAGAGCGTGGGTTGCTGATTGCCTGTGTGCTTTTATTGCTGACGGTTGAGCTGCTCAACACATCTATAGAAAAAGTAGTGGACCGAATTGGTGAAGAGTTTCATGAACTTTCGGGTGCTGCAAAAGATGCAGGGTCGGCTGCTGTATTTTTAACTATGCTGCTGGTGGCTGTTATCTGGTTGTCTGTAATCTTGAGTTAGTGTCACTAAGTTAAGTCACAAAGGGACAGCGCTTTAGTCAGTCGACTGCAACAGTAGTTCTCATGGACAAGTGCCGTGTAAGGATGGGTCGCAAGCCTTACACTACAAAATCTGCTTACGCATCTCATCCAGATTGCTGTGTCGAATGTCCTGTCCTTCCACCAGGTAAATCACATACTCGCAAATATTGCAGGCGTGATCCCCGATGCGTTCCAGCGAGCGCGCGCACCAGCTTACATCGAGTGCGTGACTGACATTGGCCGGGTTTTCCATCATGTGAGTGATAAGCAGCCGTGAAAAATTTGAGTATTCCTTGTCTATTGCTTCATCTTTTGCCGCCGTATGAAAAGCTGCTTCGACATCCATGCGGGTGAAGGCATCTAATGAATCACGCAGCATCATTTTAACGTGCTCACCCAGGTGCTGAAGGTCTTTGTAGTAGGTGGGAACGTTAGTCTCGTTGGATAGTTTTACTCCGATTCGGCCCAGTTTTTCTGCCTCATCCCCGATGCGTTCGAGATCGGTGATGGTTTTGATAATGGTGATGACCAATCGAAGATCACTGGCCGCCGGTTGTCTGCGTGCCAATATCCGTGTGCAGTCTTCATCAATATCGAGCTCAAGCTGATTGGCTTTGTGGTCATCTTCCATGACCTGTAAGCCCAGATTCTCATCCATGTTCAGCAATGCTTCCATGCCGTTGTGTACCATGGACTCAACCAGGCCGCCCATGGTCATCACTTTGTGTTTGACATCGTTTAACTCAACATCAAAGGCGTGAGCGGTGTGTCCTTCTGGATTAAATGTTCTCATGACAGAAACTCTTAGCCTTGGCGGTCCGGACTAGCCGAAGCGGCCTGTAATGTATTTTTCGGTAAGGTCGTGGCGCGGGTTAGTAAAGATAGTATCGGTGTCGCCAACTTCAACCAGTTTGCCTAAATGGAAATACGCTGTGCGTTGTGAGACGCGTGCTGCCTGTTGCATGGAGTGGGTGACGATAGCGATAGCATAGTTCTCACGCAGCTCGTCTATCAGCTCTTCGATTTTTGCTGTGGCGATTGGATCCAGCGCCGAGCAGGGTTCATCCATCAGTATCACCTCCGGACTGCAGGCAATGGTTCGGGCGATGCAGAGTCGTTGTTGCTGGCCACCGGAAAGACTGGTGCCCGGATCGTCAAGCCGGTTTTTGACTTCTTCATAGATGCCGGCTTTTCGCAAGCTGTTGACGACGATATCGTCAAGATCCGCCTTGTTGCGGTTCAGGCCGTGAAGCCTTGGCCCATAGGCGACATTCTCATAGATTGATTTGGGAAAAGGATTGGGCTTTTGAAATACCATGCCGACGCGAGCACGCAGCAAAACCGGATCTGTATCCTTACCGTAGATGTTTTCATTATCGAGTGTGATGTCACCGGTCACTTTGCAAATCGGGATCGTGTCATTCATCCGGTTGAGGCAGCGTAGCAATGTAGATTTACCGCAACCAGACGGTCCAATCATTGATATGACTTCGTTGTTGGCGATATCCAGATCGACGCCAAATATCGCTTGTTTATCGGCATAGAATACATCGACGCCTGAAACTGACATCTTGGGGTTGTCTACCCGTGACTCACCAACAGTATCTCCAAGGGATGCGACAATCTCTTCGATCGTCTGCTCCGACTGTTCTTCCTGTTCCAGTGCAATACTCGGTGCCGGATTCGCATCTGTACTCATAGACTCATACTCATAGATTGTTCCTTAAGAGAGCGGTGCCAGTTTGCGTGTTTGTTTAACACTACCATTTTCTCTCAAACTTGCGTCTCAGGAATACCGCTATGGCATTCATCGCAATCAAAAAAGCCAGTAATACCATAATGGCTGCAGACGTTTTTTCGACAAATCCTTTTTCTGGCAAATCGGCCCACTGGAATATTTGTACCGGTAAAACTGTGGCGGGGTCGGTGAGTGAAGTCGGTACGTCGACTATAAAGGCGACCATGCCAATCATTAACAACGGGGCGGTTTCACCCAGCGCCTGCGCCATGCCAATAATAGTACCGGTTAATATGCCTGGCATGGCCAGCGGCAGTACGTGGTGGAATACGACCTGCAGATTTGAAGCTCCCAAGCCCAGTGCCGCATCTCGTATAGACGGCGGTACAGATTTTAACGCTGCTCGTGCAGAAATAATGATGGTGGGTAGCGTCATCAAAGACAACACTAAGCCACCCACGATGGGAGCACTTCTGGGTAGATTAAAAAAACTGATAAAGATGGCAAGACCCAGCAACCCAAAAACAATGGAAGGTACGGCAGCCAGGTTGTTGATATTCACTTCAATGATATCTGTCCAGCGGTTTCTGGGGGCAAACTCTTCCAGATAAATAGCAGTAGCCACTGCAACCGGAAACGACAACACCAATGTCACCATCAGCGTTAGCAGCGATCCAAACAGTGCGCCTTTAATACCGGCTCTCTCCGGTTCACGTGAGTCACCGCGCTCAAAGAAAGTACGGTTAAATCTCTTTTGGATGCGATCATCGGCTTTGAGTTGATCCACCCAGGCAATTTGATTGTCTTTAAACCGGCGTTTTTTCTCCGGCAAGCTGGTATCGATGTTGCCCTGAAGATAGCCGTTGGTATCGTCACCGATAGGCAACCAGACTTCCAGCGGCTGGCCAATCAATGACGGGTCTGCCATTACTCTGCTTTGTAAGTCGTACTGACCACCATTGCTCACCAGCTTATACAGCAACTTTTTATCTTTGCGCTTAGTGACATCCGGGAACATTTCGAGCAACGAGTTTTTTATCGTACCGTTATAGTTTGCCTTACGCAGCGCACTGATATCCGGGTTTTCTCCGACTCCAAGTGTTTTCGCATCAAGGATAACCTCGAGCTTGATAAAGGTTTGCTGGAAGGCAGGCAAGCCTCGTAGCGTGATAGTGACCAATAGAACTGCGAGAAAAGTCAGGCTTGCGATAATTGCGATCAAGCCAAACAACTTAAAGCGCTTCTCTTTGGCGTAGCGTCGCTTGAGCGAGTTGCGAACAATTGAGGTGTTGCTGTTTTCCGGTGATGATGTCATTCGTATTGCTCCCGGTACTTGCGAACAATCTTCAGCGCAATCACATTCAGTATAAGAGTGGTGATAAACAGCATGAGTCCGAGTGCAAAAGCCGCCAGAGTCTTGGGGCTGTCAAATGCCTGGTCACCAGTGAGTAGTGTAACGATTTGCACGGTCACGGTAGTCACCGCTTCGAGCGGATTGATAGTCAGGTTGGCGGCAAGGCCTGCGGCCATCACCACTATCATGGTCTCACCAATGGCACGTGACACCGCAAGCAATATGCCGCCAACAATACCGGGCAGGGCAGCCGGTATCACTACTCGTTTAATGGTTTCTGATTTTGTTGCTCCAAGGCCGAGTGAGCCATCACGCATTGCTTGTGGCACTGCAGTGATGACATCGTCAGACAATGAAGACACAAACGGGATAATCATAATCCCCATGACGAGTCCTGCAGCCAGTGCACTTTCTGATGCGACGCTCAAGCCTATTGACTCACCCGCATTGCGAATTAAAGGCGCTACCGTCAGTGCTGCAAAGAACCCGTAAACTACCGTTGGTATGCCTGCCAGTATTTCCAACAGGGGTTTAGCCCATGACCGAACATTGAGACTGGCGTACTCTGCAAGATAAATTGCTGACATTAAGCCAAAAGGTACTGCTACCAGCATAGCGATTGCAGAGATGAGTAACGTACCGGCAAAGATCGGAACTGCACCAAAGCTACCGGAGCTACCAACCTGATCGGCGCGAATAGAAGTTTGCGGGCTCCAGTGCAAGCCGAATGCAAACTCGGTAAACGGTACCTTACCGAAGAACCGCAATGATTCGAACAGCACCGATAACACAATACCCAGTGTTGTGAAGATTGCGATGCAACTGCAGGCGATGAGCGCTGTCATGTCTGATCGGTGGATTCATCGGCTTGAAAAAGATCACCCCGAGTACAAG
>CAZQKJ010000051.1:0-14093 GCA_964593315.1 uncultured Granulosicoccaceae bacterium | reverse complement strand
TGGCGGATACTGTAAATGAGCTGGGTAACCTTATTGAGTTAAAGAAAGCTCGCGAAGAAGAGCTGGAAGAAACCTCCAAGTCCAAATCTGAGTTCCTGGCCAATATGAGTCACGAACTGAGAACACCGATGAACGGTGTACTCGGTATGCTTAACCTGCTTAGTAAAACCGAGCTAGATGCAAGCCAGACTGATTGCGTAGACACAGCGGTATCATCAGGTAAGAATCTACTGAACCTGATCAACGATATCCTGGATTTTTCAAAGATCGAAGCAGGGCGTCTTGAGTTTGAGAGTATTGATTTTAACTTATTATCTTTAGTGGAAGATACCTGTGGTGCGTTGGCTACTCAAGCGCATAGTAAAGATTTAGAGCTGGTTACTGATCTGGATCTCTCCATTCCGCTGATGGTGAATGGAGATCCTACCAGAGTTCGGCAGGTACTTACAAATCTGATGGGTAATGCAATTAAGTTTACTACTGAAGGCGAGATCGTTGTGCGCACACGCTACACAGATCCTGCCAACGGACTGATAACATTTGAAGTGCAGGACAGTGGTGTTGGTATTAAAGCGAGTGCGCTGGATACTATATTTGACTCTTTTGCTCAGGCAGATGGATCAACCACTCGACGTTTTGGCGGAACCGGATTGGGATTGTCGATTTCCAAGCAACTGGTAGAGGGACTGGGTGGTGAGATCGCGGTGACATCTGTGCCTGATAAAGGTAGTACCTTCTACTTTACTATCGCTTTCAATGCTTGTGATGTGCAATCGGAGCCGAAAGTGTTCAATAGACTGGTTAATGCGAATATTGTTCTGTTGGAGGGTAGTAAGTCTTCTCGGGATTCGCTTGAGAGCAATCTTAAGGCCTTGGGCGCCAATGTGTCTTCCTATGAGTCCGGTGTGAAGGGTCTAGCCCATCTCGGCCAAGCGGATAGCAAGGTTGATGCAATGCTTGTATCTGGTAAGTTAAAGGATATGACTGGGGAAGAATTCGTATCCACTCTTGACAAGGTGCCGGGTAACGATGATTTGAAAATTATGTCACTGGTTTATATGAATAGCCAGTCACATGGATTACTTGCAAATAACAATGAGCGGATCGGTGCTCACCTGACCAAGCCGGTTCGGTTGGAGTCACTGCATGGAATTCTCAGTGATTTGATCAGCGGTGATCTCAACAACGACAGTAAGACTGGAAAGCAAGCGCAGAGTGCGGCGACCAAAGACGTAACAGGCGGTAAGGTGCTGGTGGTAGAGGATAACGAGATAAACCAGATGGTTGCACTCGGTATGCTTGAGAGTATTGGCTATGAAGTTGATACAGCAGATAACGGTGTATTAGCTCTGGAAGCGCTCAAGACTAACATCTATGACGTTATCCTGATGGATTGCCAGATGCCTGAGATGGATGGTTATGAAGCCACTCGCAGAATCAGGGATAACAAAGATCCAAAAATAGCAACAATCCCGATCATCGCTTTGACTGCTAATGCAATGTCTGGTGATGCTGAAAAGTGCATAGCTTCCGGCATGGATGATTATCTCTCAAAGCCGTTTGAGCCTGAGTTGTTTGAGGAGAAGCTGATCAGCTGGACAAACAAGAATGCTGTAGAGACTGGAAGTAACGATAGAAAAGCTGCTTAAGCAGATAGCGTTACGATATCACTACATCCGTTGTATTGGAGTTTTGTTACACGCCTGTCGTTAGGTCAGGCAGTTCATTAGAAACATAGATAATGCAGAACAGGTATCGCTCTGGATCTGCAGGGGGCCAGAATGTTATGAATCAAATGCCACAGTCATCAGACCGTGAAGAAGTCCTTTACGGAACCCGTATCAACGGTGTTTATACCATCGGTGGAATCATCCATGTGATCAGAACACCGGAAGAGCTCCCATACTTCAGAGAAGGGGAGATCCTGGTAGCAGAGACGATTGATCCTGCCTGGGCCGAACAGTTTTCGCTGGCTAAAGCCATTATTGAGGACTCGCAGGCAGTGAATTCATCTGTAGAATCTATTGCCAGTCAATATGAGTTGCTACCGGCCATCGTCAATGTAGAGGGTGCCATGTCGCTTCGTTCAGGTGATATTGTGACTATCACATCCAATGGTGCTATTGAACGGCTGTGCGAGAAGCGTGCTCCTGATTCTCCTATGCGTGTATCAGTGCCGGCCGCGGTTGCCGCGCGGCACCATAATGGAATCATTACTACTCCCGGTGTTGTTCCATTCACACAGAAAACCAGTGAAGACACCCGAGATGCAGGTGACTTTGATCAGGAATCCGATCAAGGAAAGACTGGTTAATGGCGATTACTATAATCGCTTCGCTGAATTATCATATACATAAAACCGCGGCGCTTAGCACGAAAACACTAATAGTGTTTTTATTGTGCTTAACTGCTGGTTGTTCAATGCAGCAGCAGCGAGATAAGGCTGAACAAGAGTGGCTGCGTGCGCAATCAGCTCGTGCATCTATTGATTCCGTATTACTTCGGAATGCGGTAGTACCTGACGGTCTATCCGGTGATGAATCCTTAGAGCATTCCGGTAGCTCGTTCCATAACGCAGCCTATGCGAGCACAACTATTGCCGGACATCTGCAATCTGATCGCATTGGAGAATTGAGTGGTCTTGCACCGGTGCGCGGGATAGATGAAGCGTATTGGGCAATTAATGATAGCGGAAATCGCTCCGAACTTTTTGCAGTATCGTCCAGTGGCAGGGAACTCGCTGCGATCAAGCTTCCGGTAGCTAATGTGGATTGGGAAGATCTGGCATCTTTTGAAGCGGGTGGCGAATCATGGGTAATGATCGCTGATACCGGAGACAATCTGCAGCGTCGCAGTGTGAGTAGTTTGTATTTTTTCAAACAACCTGATGCGTCAAAGCTCCCTTTGTCGTTATCCTTGCATCATCGTATCGATTTCAACTACGAAGATGGCCCAAAGAATGTTGAATCGGTAGCTGTGTCAGTCGCGACTGGACAAATACTCTTGATAGCCAAGGCCAGTACTGACGCTGGTGTGTATACGTTGCCACTTAAGCTGACTGCACAAGGCCAAACTCTGACTGCCAGTAAATCCAGCTTGCTTGCAACGCTTGAGCCGAATGCCGATGATAAGTGGTGGGAAAGAACCTTCGCTAAAGGTCTTTTGCTGGCGCCCACGGCACTCGATATAAGCGCAGACGACAGGCTCGCTGTGGTTGGAAACTATCGGCACGCCTATCTCTTTAAACGAGCGTCAGGTGAAAGCTGGCCGGAGGCGCTGACTCGTAAGCCCCAAATACTGTTATCGCATCGCATGGAGCAAAGCGAATCTGTTGCGTTTTCCTCTAGCGGGAACAGTATCATAGTCAGCAGTGAGGGCTTGAATGCTCCGGTGGTGCTGGTAAAGCCGTCACCGTCCGGCAGTTAGCGGGCCATTTAAAGCTTTCCAGCACAACAGCTTATTGATGGGGCGCATTTGTGTTGTAGGCCCACATTGCGTGATATCTGGCACAATATCGTCGTTTAAGGATGTGGCTTTCTGCTGTTCAAGCTGATTAATTTAAAAATTGAGCCGTCATGAATCTTGGCGGGTAGTAAAGATTAGCGCTGGCCAGTACACATTTAATCCGCGCTGGATTATCATCCGCCCACTAGACAAAAATAGAGACTTTCGAATGCCAAAAATAACCTTTATCGATGCTGATGGAACTCGCCACGAAGTGGATGGAAAAAACGGCATCAGTCTGATGGAAATAGCCATTTCTAACAACATCGATGGAATTGAAGCAGACTGCGGCGGCTCCTGTATGTGCGCGACTTGTCACTGCTTTATCGAAGAAGAATTTGCAGGCCCTTTGGCTGCGATAGAAAGTGATGAAGATGAGATGCTTGGCTTTACTGCAGTGGATCGCAAATCTTCCAGTCGCCTGAGTTGTCAGATAAAAATGTCTGACGAACTCGATGGCATTGAAGTACACCTGCCATCAGAGCAAAACTAGCCAGGAGTCTGGTTTAGACAAGTAAGTTAGTCAAAGTTGGCACAGGACCCGTATCTCTCAACAAGGGATTGAATAGAAGTGCTTGATATAAGACCCGGTAACCATCATGACAGATACCAATAACCAGGATCCGATAGTTATTGTCGGTGGTGGTCAGGCTGCGGTGCAACTGTGTCTGGCAATTAGAAAAGAGAAAGTGTCTGCTCCGGCTGTAATGCTTAGCGAAGAGGCGAACTACCCGTATCATCGGCCTCCATTGTCGAAATCATTTCTCAGTGGTGAAACCGATGAAGAAAAGCTGAACATGCGACCGCCGTCTTTCTATCAATCGAAAGCAGTGGAAGTCAGATTGGAAACACCTGTTCTTGCTATAGACCCTCAAGCCAGAACTGTTTCAACTTCAGATGGTGTGCAAAATTATCAGTCGCTGGTAATAGCGACTGGCGCCAGGCCCCGACCGTTGCCCATTTCAGGCGCTGATCTGGGCGGTGTTCACTTGTTGCGAGATCTTGATCAATCCAAACACATTGCACGGGAGCTGCAAAATGCAGACAGTGTTGCAGTAATAGGGGCCGGCTTTATCGGCTTGGAGTTTGCCTCGGTAGCAGCAAAGATGGGTAAGCAGGTTACTGTCTTTGATACGGTTGATCGAGTGATGGCCCAAGCAGTTTCTCCGACTATGTCTGCCTGGTTTGAAAAACAGCATCGTAGCAATGGTATTGATCTGCAGCTCAACAATTCAGTGGCTAACATAGTCGGTAAAGATAAGGTAGAGCAGCTGGAAACCACGTCTGGCGATAGACTCGACTGCGACCTGCTAGTGATTGGTATTGGGGTTATACCGAATGATGAAATTGCCAGTACCGCGGGGCTTGCGTGTGATGACGGTATCATCATTGATGAATACTGCCAGACTTCAGTTGAGGGTATCTATGCAGCCGGTGATTGTGCCAGGCATCCTTACCCGTAGTCTGCGGCCTACTTGATTCGACTGGAGTCTATTCAGAACGCAACGGATCAGGCGAGGGTGGTGGCCGCAACCATCGCAGGCAGGCCCGCTACCTACAGCGCCTTGCCGTGGTTCTGGTCAGATCAGGGAGCGCATAGTTTGCAGATGGCGGGTCTCGGGAATTCGCCTGATCAGTTTGTGGTACGCGGCGATCCGTCCGACAACAGTTTTTCGGTGTTCCTGTATGCAAACGGCACGCTTCAGAGCGCGGAGTCGGTGAATAGCCCCAAAGACCACATGATTGCGCGTAAGTTACTGACAGCCGGGGTCAGTCCGTCCGCAGAGCAGGCGGCGAATATTGATTTCGCTCTGAAGTCGCTGCTGGATTAGCTGTAGTGTGGTTGTGGAGTTGCGGTAGGTTGAGTCAATCCAAACTCTGAAATGCTCCACACAACGACCTGAAAGTGGCCGCTGGAATGGGAAGTAAGCTCCTGATCTGGGCGAGTGTGTCCCGAATTTTGCAATGTTTTGACTCACAGTAATACCCTTCATCGTGATGGTGACTTGTACAATGCGCAAATTAGTGCAGTATTCAAGTTGTTATCAGAATGAGCGTAATCCATGTTGAATCTACCGTCGAACATTGCCAATAAAACAGTCTCCGTACTCGCGGCTTGCGCTATTGCGTTCAGTCCTGTCAGTCCGGTACTGGCGCAATCTGGTGATGCCGAAGCCCCGGTTGTCATTCATCGTCAGCTGGATTCAGGCATAGCCGGTGAGTTGCAAACCTTTCTTGCTCGCGTATCTGACGACTTTGGCGTTGAGGATGTCGTACTTTACTATCGCCAGGCAGATACAGGTGAATTTCAACGCTTGCCTATGCGTCCGTTACTGGATTCCATTGGCGAGTACATGATTGCGGTTGAGACTATCCCGAATGCCTATCCCGGTCTCCAGTACTATATTGAAGCCGTGGACGCGGCGGGCAATACAACTAACCGGGGGTTCTCCTACGCACCGATTGTCATTCCACTGACTGAGCAGATAGCGACGGCACCGACTGCCGCTGACGCAAGTGTCACTGAAACTACCAGTAATGCAGACAGTGGTAGCTTTGAGCTGAGTCCCACTGTGGTTTTGGTCGGGCTTGGCGCGTTGCTGGCAGTTGGCGCACTGGTTGGCGCGAGTGGCGGCTCGGACGATGATGGGGAAACAGAAAACCCGGTTACCCCGACAACACCTTCAGGTCCCGATACAGTCACGCTGACTATTGTCAGTGATTTGCCCAGTACCAACTGACTCCTTGTCTCTTTGCTAACTGTGGCCAACATCGCTTACAGGGGCAACTTTACTGACAAGTAGTGCGGGTACATAGAACAAGAGAAACACAAGTGGTTCTAATATGCCCAGCCTTGTCATCCGTAAGCCGCTTTTGTGCGTCACTCTTTTCAGTACTGCTGATGGCGGTACTGCTACAAGCGTGTGATAGCCCAGAAGATGTGCCAACCGATCACATTACACTCTCTGCTGATCAGGCAGTGCAAAGTGGAGCTAACGGAACAGGATTAACCGTTTCCCTGCCTGAGCGGTTGCGTAATGCCAGTGCCATTGATCCTGCCGCAGTGCGTGCCATTGCACTGGTTAATGGCATTGAAACAGAGTTGCAAAGAAATGCTGATGGTCAGTATGTCGCCTCTATACAGGTGCCCGCCCGAACCAGTTTGACTTTCTCTATTCAGTTTTTCGAATTGTACGCGGGTCAGCGGCTGATGCTTGCAAGTACAGAACAACTGATTTCAACGGGTACGCAAAACACCACGATAAATCTGCAGCGCGGCGACTATGAATTTGACATCTTTGATTCTGATAATGACTCCGTCAGCAATATCGTAGAGCGCGAGAACGATACCAGTCCGCTCGATTCATCGCAGCGGCCTGATTTAATGACCATCGAAGTACTGGCTGCACGACCACCAGTGGCACTCAATGCAGGGTTTACCGACTATCTGTTTGAAGTTACCGCAGGTAGTGTCACTAACTCACTCGCAGCAAACATTGGCGATTATCGAAACACTTTCCAGATCGCGAGTGTTGACCCGCTTAACGTCACGGTCAGACTGATTGAGCAGACGACAGGTCAGGGGCTTGTCATCGGTTCTCAGGCCCGAACACTGACAGGTGATCAACTGGCCGGCCCGGTGGTTTTTTTATCCAATCAGTATGAACTTGGTTTTGATAGTGACAGTGATGGTGTGAGTAACATCAATGAACTCATTGCAGGAACCGATCTACTTGCAGGGCAGAGTATTACTACAATTCCGTTCAGTATTACTTTTGATGTTCCTCCCGTAATTACAAACCCAGATTCGGTCTTCGCGGTGATGTTGTTAAATGGACAAACCACAAACTTATCGCGTACGGGCAATACCTACACAGCCAATGCTCAGGTGCAGCAGGGCGCGACGGTAGATATTGATGTCACCATTAACGATACCTTCCAAAATCAGGTTGTTGCGTTGGCGACATTCACAGCAACAGTGCAGCCTGTTGCAGCTCAGCAGCTTGAACTGCGGGAATTCTCACTCGCGCTTGACAGTGACAGTGACGGCACTCCTAACTACCTGGAGCTGGCTCAGGGAACAGATCCGTTCAATGCTGTGCTTCAGTGCACGCCGGTGACTGAAGAATTGCAACTGGCACTGGTCGATGACGCCTGGGTAAACAACAATAACGGGCGTCTGTTTGACGATGAGTTTCTGCGTGTGGATCGGAACCAGCGCAGCAGTCTCATTCGATATCAATACGATGCCAGTCAGGGCATTGTGACAACAGCGGTGTTGTCTTTAACAGTGGGTCCCGATGCAGGCGATGGCGTTGTGTCAGTCTCCGTACTACAAAATTTCGAATGGAGCGATATGGCTGACAGACTTGATCTCCCCGAGCTGGGTGTGCCTGTAGTATCACTTAACGAACAGTGGAATATCGGAGACGAGTTTCGTTTTAATCTTCCCCCTTCAGTAATCACCAGAGACTTTACACTGGTGCTGACGCAGGAGTCGGAAGGCAGTGATATAGCGTTTAACTCAAGCGACACGATTGCGCCACCAGAATTATCCGTTATGGTTGAACGTTGCGAGTAACATCTGTACGCACTGTTGATGTGCTCAGCAGTTCGAGTGATGCAGTAAGTTAAACAGATAAGCTATACAAAACAGGGCGGCATTATAATAATGCCGCCCATCTATTTCTGATGGTTACCAGGCTATCTTCTGCCAGCTACCATTGGCACGGTTGGCATTGAGCTCAACATTGTTCCACTTGCCAGCAGGATAAAAGCTGCCGTCTTCACGGCGCTTGTACATCGAGACATTCAGGGTGGCAGATAAGCTGTTGCCAGTGTCGTTAACATCGTCGATGGTCACTTCAAGACGATCATTGCGTTGGAACATACGCGTCAGGAACTGGGTTCTGGATTCTGTCAGGGGTTGGCTCACAGCCAGGACGCTATCAATGTCTTTGCCTTCAATTGCGCGTCTGAGCTGGTTCAGGAAATCTCCGGTGGCACCGGTTGCTGCAACCGAGCCATTGCCAGATACCACAGAGGTTTGTGGTTCAGCTGGCTGAGTTTGTGTTGTACCGAGAACCACGGTGTTATTCACAAGGTTGTCTTGTGGCTCATCTCGTGGTTCTGGCACTATGGTTTGCTGTGCAACGGGTTGCTCTGGTTGTGTCACATCAGGCTGCGTTGTGGCGATAGTGGTTACTTGTGTGGCGGCCTGACTAGCTGCTTGATTAGCAGCCAGTGTGGCAGCTTGTGCTGCTTCACCGTTTTCAATGCTGCTCAGTAGTCTTCTGGACAAAGACTGATCAGCAATAAACGTATCAGCATCTTCAAAAGCTACTCGCGCCTCGGCAAACCTTTCCTGTTCTATCAGTGACTCAATATCGGAGATCTTGCCTTGTATAAACGGCGAAAGATTGTTGTCTATACCGGTATTCGCGGGACTGGCAATCTCTTGCTCCGGTAATGGTTGCAGGTTTTGGGTTTGAGATGCCGATGCGGTGGCGACAGCTACCGGAGTCGATGTTCGGACCGGCTCTATAGCGCCAGTGTCTACCGCTGTGATCTGAGTTTCTTCAGTCGGGGTAACCACAGGGCTGTTTGTTGCAGTGTTAGAGCTGATGGTATTGCTGGTGGGGTTGCTGCTTGCGACTGCGGTCTCGGTATCGTAGATACCTGTAAGGCCTGCATCGTCTGCACGTAGTAGCAACCGGTTAGCTTCGGAGAGGTTATTGTTTTCCATCTCTTCCGCTATTTGATCTCTGACGGTATCTTCTATGAAGCTGATACCGGCGCGGGCAGATACATTGTCAGGCTCGCTTTCGAGCACCGTGGCGTAGTAGTCAGCTGCAGACTCACCCGCTGGAAAAATGTATTGCTCTGATTCGATTTTGTCCTGCGCCAGTGCAAGATTTTGATTGGTGGTTAGCTCTGGTGCCTTGTTGCCCAGGTTTGAAATAACCTCCGGGAAATTCACGTAAAGCACCGATGCACCAACAACAGCCGCAAGCCCTAGTGCGGGCAATACCAGCTTCCATGGTGAGCTTTTTGTCGGCGGCTCGTAGTCCCAGTCAGTGTCGTCAAATTCGATTTCATCGTGGGCCGCATGCAGGGTTCTTTTGCGAGGCGCTTCTGCAAGATCTGCTGGACGTTCCAGTTTGCTGCGCTGTTTTTGAACTTCCGTGTGCGGGGCTCTGGCTCCGTGATCTATAGGGGTTGGTTGCTGCGTGTCACGCAGAACATTGCGCTGTTGCCCGGCGTTGGCAGACTGAGTGTTGTCATTTCTTGATTCGTGCAGCCTGGTATCGCGAGTCGCCGCTGGTATTCGCGAGACGGCAGATGCGCCAGCCGCAACACCTGCGCCGGCATTTGGATCTATCGATACCACGCCTGCGTCCAGCGGCGTCTCTGTGGTGTTCAGCGGGATGCTGACGACATCACTGGCACCGGCTCTTGGTGCTGGAGCCGCTTCACGTATTGGCTCACGTGGTGGTTGAAGTTCTCTCTGAGCCCGGTTGCTGTGGTCTTGATTTTTTTTGGCTGCAGCTGCTGCACTGATATTAGATGAGTAAATGGAGGCATCCTTTTGCTCCACGTAGGCTGACGCAGGATTAAAAATACCGTCGAAAGAATCGCGCCATTGGGCAATGGCTTGCGGTCTGTCTTCTGCCTCCATACGCAGACCCCAGTCGATGGCGTCGTAGCAATCATCGGAGTAACGGCCTTTGGAGTGGTTACGAACCGACGCGAGTGGATCATCGCCTTTGGTTACAGAAGACGATGCGCGTGTAACTGAGTCTATGGCAACTTCACCAGTGACTGCTTCATAGCAGACTGCTGCCAGTGCATAGATGTCGGACCACGGGCCCTGGGTATCTTCAGAGACGTTGTACTGTTCTATCGGTGTGTAGCCCACAGTCACCACAGCGGTCAGTTGCTGTGTCGTCTCACTCATTGTGTAGCGCGCGGCGCCAAAATCGATAAGTACAGGCGAGCCATTGTCTCTTACATAAATGTTCGAGGGTTTGATATCGCGGTGTAGAAAGCCGTGGCGATGGATCTCCTGGACACCGTCGAGTATCGGGAACAGGATTGCTCGTAACTCTTCTTCGGGCAGATGGCCACGCTGTTCGAATATTTCCGCGAGTTCCTGGCCACGTTCAAAATCCATCACCATGTAAGCAGTATTGTTGGCGTGCAGCACCTGGTGTACGCGAACGATGTGCGGGTGTTTAAAGCGTGCCAGCGTTTTGGCTTCGCGAGCGAAGTTTTGCAGCCCGATATCGTAGTCTTCTACAAACTCTGGCTTGCGCGCTGTGACCTGCAAGTCAGCCCCCCTTTGGGTGATTTCCCGGGGCAGATACTCCTTAATGGCGACCTCGACATCAAGGTTTTCGTCGGTAGCCAGGTAGGTGACTGCAAAGCCGCCACGGCCCAGAACTTCCTCTATTCTGTAGCAGCCGATCTTATCGCCGCGCTGCAGTGTATCGGTGTAATTGCTCACACTAGCCTCAACTAATTGTTAATTAACGCATTTTTTTATAGCGGGAGGCACACATCCTCCCGAGCCTATATTCTAATCGATCCGGCGCGTCGGGTGATTAATAAACGTAACAATTCCGGGCTTTACTCAGTCGGGAGAGTGATCGACTCCCGATTTCAAGTTAGTTTTTCAAGTATTCAGCCATCGAATCGTCCATCGCTTCGGACCAGGCCGTGTGATGCACGGGAGATTGTGATTTGGTGATCAATGATGCGTGCGCTTTGTCACGAAATCCCATGATGTCGTCATGCTTGTGGTGTTCCCAGTCCATAAACGCTTTATTTACGCCTTCAACGTCAAAGCTAGGGTAGTCAGTCTGGCTGATCAGTTCCTGAACGTAGTCGCCCTGGAACCAGATCATATCTTCATCGGTTTCCAGGGTTGCCTCACGCGCCAGCCATTTATCGCCGTGGGCTTTCATTTCAGCAGCGGTTGCTACGGGTATTTTGCCCATGATGACATCACGTGCCCACCAGGCCTGAGCGTCAAACATATTGAAAGTGTAGAACTGATCTTGCATGCCCAGATACATCACTTTGGTGTTTGGCTCAAAGGCAACGCCCTGGTATAGATCCGGGGTCCACAGTCTGTTGGTGGTTTGCAGACGGATATCGTCTGACATGAATGGAAAGTGATGCAGGTAACCGGTGCAGAGAATAATCACATCAAGTTCTTTTGATGTGCCGTCTTTGAAGTGACAGGTTTTACCGTCTACCCGGGTTAACAGAGGTTTGGTTTCCCAGTTGTCTGGCCAGTGAAAACCCATCGGGCTGGTGCGATAGCAAGCGGTTATCGATTTTGCACCATACTTCCAGCACTGTGAGCCAATATCTTCAGCCGAGTAGCTGGCACCTACAATCATCACGTTAAGGTCTTTAAATTCCAGCGCGTCACGAAAATCATGGGCGTGAAGCACTCTGCCACCAAAAGACTCTATGCCTTCAAAGTGCGGTACGTTGGGAGTAGAGAAATGACCCGTCGCGACGATCACGTTGTCAAACGTATCAACGACGGCTTTGTCGTTGACCAGGTCATGTGCAGTGACGGTAAAATTGTCTGAATCTTTGTTGTAGTCAACACGTCTTACCGGGTGCCTGAACTTACACCATGCACGAACACCGGCTTTTTCAACGCGACCCTTTATATAGTCTGCCAGCACTTCACGAGGCGGGAAACTTGCAATCGGTTTACCAAAGTGTTCTTCAAAAGAATAGTCTGCAAACTCGAGACACTCTTTTGGACCGTTTGACCAAAGGTAGCGATACATAGACCCGTGTACCGGTTCGCCGTATTCATCCAGCCCGGTGCGCCATGTATAGTTCCAAAGACCACCCCAGTCTTCCTGCTTTTCAAAACACACCACTTCCGGAATGTCTTCGCCGTTTTGTTTGGCTGACTGGAACGCTCTTAAGGCGGCGGTGCCGCACGGGCCTGCACCGATGATCGCAACTTTTTTAGACACGTTTGATTTTCCTCTGGGATTCTGGAAACTGTTCCGGAGCTATCATTGGTGTACAAACTAACCAGCCTGCGGCCTGTTAGTGAACACAATAGCGTTCCGGTGGCACTGTAAACAGCCGTTGCCACCTTTTCGTAATACTATCACATCACCCGTGGATCTGAAGCGGGGCGGTTGGATGGTTGGTGCACCAGTCTGGAAGCTTAAAACGATGCTGGCTGCGACAGGTTGGCGCAGATCAGCATATTGTGGGCACTGCACAGCGGCGATGGGACGTTCTGTAAAGCGGCGGCGGTTTTGGTGCAAGCCGCCAGAGGCTAATTGGCCAAAGGTAATCTGACCAGAGGTAAACCAACAAGACGCAAAAAGACCAGTGCAGTCTGTTGCGGATACCAGTGATCAAACGCTAGCAGTTATATAAATGACCGCGTAACTTCACGCTCGCACTCTGGATTTGTCCGGATCGTAAAACGGATAACTCACCACTTTCGCAAGTAACCGTTTTTGATGTCCGTCCAGTTTGCCAACTTCCACTTCAGTGCCGGGTTCAGCGTGTTCCACGGTCATTCGACACAGGGCAATATTCTTTGACAGTTTAGGGGATCTGACGCCGCTGGTGATGACCCCCACTTGTTGACGTCCAACATGTACGCAATCGCCGTGTTCGGCGATTTCATCGCCGTCAAGTTCAAGGCCTACCAGTGTGCGTTGTGGATTCTCCTTGCGCTTTAGTAGTGCATCGCGGCCAATAAAGTCATCAGTTTTGGTTTTTAATGGCACCACAAACGGTATGCCTGCTTCATAAGGGTCCGTCTCATCGGTGAACTCATAATTGGCAAAGATCAAACCCGCCTCTATTCGCAGGATATCCAGTGCTTCAAGTCCGAGTGGTGTAATGTTATGCGGTGCACCGGCTTCAAAAACTGCGTCCCAGATTTCTGCTGCGTGTTTGGGGTGGCAAAATATTTCATAACCTAATTCACCGGTATAACCCGTGCGTGATACCAGCAGGGGTAGTCCTTCAGCGTGACCAATGAGCGCCACTGAGAATCGAAACCAGGCAAGGTCTTCTATCGGGGTCTGGTCGGGGCGAGTCCAGATTATTTCTTTCAGTACATCACGGCTCAGTGGCCCTTGTACCTGAAGGTTATGTAGTTGATCAGTGGAAGACTTTACCCAGCAATTAAGACCCAGTTTTTTGGCCTGGTCGCGTAGCCAGATGCCACCGTAATCATTGCCACCAATCCAGCGGAAGTTGGTTTCACACATTCTGAAAACGGTACCGTCATCTACCATGCCACCGTTTTCGTAACACATGGCCGTATACACGACCTGGCCGGGCGATAGTCGCCTGACATCGCGTGTGACGCAGGTTTGCAAAAGTTTTTCGGCGTCCGGCCCGAGTACTTCAAACTTTCGAAGCGGAGACAGATCGGTTGCGATCACACCTTCGCGACACGCCCAGTATTCGTCAATGGGTCCATGGTTGTTGAATCGGTTTGCAAGCCAGTAGCCATTGTACTCGGTGTAGTCGCTAGTGAGCTTTGAGGTGCGTGAGTGAAAACCGGTTTCTTTGGTTAACTG